>JBJHAY010000048.1:0-14009 GCA_050485205.1 Gammaproteobacteria bacterium | reverse complement strand
GCCAGACCCAGCGGCTGGGGACCAATTTCGCCTTCAGACAGTCGGATTACAAAAGGAGGGGCAGGGTCAACAGCTGGAAACTGGGCATGGATTTTCAGTTGATAGATGACCTGAGACTGCGCGTGACCCGCTCGCAGGACGTGCGGGAGGCGACATTCTTTGAGCTGTTCGATGCCCAGGCTACCGTGGCCAACGTCCAGGATCCACGGTTTGGTAACGAGGTTTTCACTTTCACCCAGGTTCAGGGCGGCAACCCGAATCTGAGGCCGGAGATCGCGAAGACATGGACTGCCGGCGTGGTTTGGCAGCCCAGCTTCACACCCTTGCTCGATGGCTTGCAGGTCTCGGTGGACTGGTATCGAGTGGCGCTTACCGACACTGTCGCCTTGCTTGGCCCTCAGAGAATCGTCAACGAGTGTGAGCTGAATGGCATCCTATGTGGGCAGATTGAACGAGGTGCAAATGGTCAGCTCACCAGGCTGTTCAATACCTATCTTAACGTCGCGGAAGCGGCGGCGGAGGGAGTTGATGTTGAAGTTGTCTATCGCACCGAGCCGAACTTCTTTAATTCTCAATCGGAAGCTTTCACGCTACGGTGGCTGGCGGGTTTTCTGCATGAACGCAGCAACACCCCCCTGGGAGGGACTCCACTGGATACGTCCAATTCCATCAACTTCCCGGACCTGACCTCGGTCATGACCGCCAACTATCGCGTTGGGCCCTGGACCGCCCAGCTTCAGGCGCGCTATATCGACTCAGTAATCCTGAATATCAACTGGGTGGAAGGTGTTGATGTCGATAGAAACACGGTGCCGTCCATGACTTGGTGGAATGCTCGGTTTGGATATAACGGCGAACTCAACAATGGCTCCACCTATGGCGTGAACTTCAATATCCAGAATCTCTTCGACCGGGATCCTCCCGTCAGACCGGGATTCTCGGACTTTGGCGGCGCCACCCAGGCCTTCGGTCCTCCCTACGATATTTTCGGTCGACGCTACACCATTGACTTCAACTATCGGTTTTGATGGGTAGTCAAAGATAAGAGCTTGAAACCGTTAACCCGGTTGCTTTACGCAGCCGGGTTAATTATCGTGTACTTCCTATCCTCGTACTTAAATTAATCTGGCGATACACATGGCCGGGATTTCAGACTGGCATTTGCAGGATCAATACGGCATGTCAACAGGGCAGCACAATGGACAGTGACGACATCCAGGTGAAGGGATCGTTTATCGAACGACGGACCGTTGAAGCCACGGCCGCAAGGATGGTTGACAAGTTCGGACAGGAGCATTCCGAAAGGATAGCCACCGGTGTCAGGCAGGTTGCCCATAAATGGCGCCAGTCAGACGGAGAAGCGGCCGTTTTCGAGGCGTTCTGCCTGGATAATTTCTACACCGAAAAGAAAGATATAGACGAAGTATTCACGCGCCTGCAATCCAATCTGGAATCGCTTTACGGAAATCTTCACCGTATCCAGCGCCGGTTCCAGTGGAAGCTCCATGTGAACAACGGCTCTATGCTTCGGCTTGATCAGCAGTTCGGTGGTTTCAACGTATATGCCCATATTGAGGAAGACCTGTTCGTTGCGGGAATAGCCTTCACGGTATTGCTGAATTTTCGGGTATTTTCCCTTGATGACAAGATCCGGCTGGGGCCGTCATGGAAGCGCCGCCAATGGGCCGAAGCCAGGCTGGCGGACGATTTCATTCACCGTGTGCCCGCGGAAGTCCTTCAGAAAATGGCCGTGACACAGGCGGCGGTTGAACATTACATCTCCAATTACACCATCCACATGCACAATCTGGTCAACGAAAAAGGCGACCGGCCGTTTCCGCCGGGCTTGAAACTCATCAGTCACTGGGGACTGCGCGATGAGATCAAGGCTCTGTACGCGGACCCTGACGGTTTGGTGAAACAACGGATGATCCAGAAAGTGATGGAAAGGATCATCACCCAGGAAATACCCGCCGGAATGGTCAATTCGGACAGCGCTGACTGGGACCCTTTTGCGAACGATGTGTGGAAGGCTGGCACTCGCGAAGAGATCGCTTGCGTGGCGGAATCAGGAGAACGATATCGCAACCTGTGGCGGATTTTCGAAAGCGAAAAGCTTGTGGATCCGCATATGCCTTCGACCCCCACGCTGATCGCCCGGCGTTTCAACCTGGACCGGGAAATCCCGGCAGACCGGGTCGAATCCATGCTGAAGCAGGTGTTGAGCGCGCCGGTACTTCATGACATCGCGGGTATCGTGGAAAAGAAAATCGGCCGCGGACTCGAGCCGTTCGACATCTGGTACGACGGTTTCAATGAGGAAGAGTCCTATTCTGGGTCGCGGCTCGACGACATTGTTCGTGGCATGTTCCCGGATCTGCGGTCGTTCGAAAGGCAGGTGCCGGATATCCTCGCAAAGCTCGGGTTCAGCCGACAGACGGCTTCGTTCATTGCGGAACGGGTTCGGGTCGATCCCGCCCGCGGCGGTGGACACGCGTGGGGAGCCCGGATGAAGGGGGATTTCTCCCACCTGAGGACATGTGTGCCAAAAGAGGGAATGGATTACCAGGGTTTCAACACCGCCATGCATGAACTGGGTCACAATGCCGAACAGGTTCTGACGCTCGAAACAGCGGATTATTATTCGATGAACGGCGTGCCGAATACGGCCTTCAGCGAAGCATTCGCCTTCGTGTTTCAGAACAGGGGTCTGGAGGTGTTGGGACTCGCGTCGGGAAATCCCGGCGCCGCCAGCATGAGGGCGCTCAATGAAATGTGGGCGGCGTACGAAACCACGGGAGTGTCCCTGCTGGACATGCGCATATGGCGCTGGCTGTACCAAAACCCTGGTGCGGGTGCCGAGAAAACCGGCGATGCCGTCGTTGCCATCGCCCGGGAAATATGGAACGAGTACTACGCTCCTATTCTAGGCAGGGATTCATCGGTGCTGCTGGCGATTTATTCGCATCTGATCGAACTCGCCATGTACATGCCAGACTACTTCATCGGGAGAATCATCAGTTTTCAGATCGATACCTGGCTCAGGGATAGAAAGCCGGGAGTGGAAATGGAACGCATGTGCAGACTTGGAAAACTCCTCCCGGAATTATGGATGCGGGAGGCGGTCGGCTCGGACCTCGGACCCCATCCGCTCATCGCCGCTGCGGAAGAGGCGGTAATAGCGTTCAAACAGACGGGTGGTCCTACCCACAAAAAAATAGACACAGTAACTAAGCAGCCAGGTTAATTTTCGTGAGGGGGCAATATCAAGGCTCCACCTGCAACGGGCTTGCACTCTCCTCCCTCTCCTCGGTATCAAGCCCAAGAAAACCGCCGGACTGACGCCGCCACAGCGAGGCATAGAGGCCATCGTGAGCCAGCAGCTGGCGGTGGCTGCCGCTTTCGATGATGCGTCCCGCGTCAATGACGATGAGCCGATCGAGCATGGCGATGGTCGACAGCCGATGCGCGATGGCGATGACGGTCTTGCCCACCATGAGGGTGTCGAGCTGTTCCTTGATGGCGGCCTCGACTTCGGAATCGAGCGCCGAGGTGGCTTCGTCAAGTACCAGGATCGGCGCATTCTTCAGCAGCACCCGGGCGATGGCGATACGCTGACGCTGACCGCCGGAGAGCTTGACGCCGCGCTCGCCGACATGGGCATCCAGGCCGCGGCGACCCTTGTGATCGATCAGTTCGAAGATGAACTCCGCGTGGGCCCGGCGCACCGCCTCCAGCACCTGCTCGTCAGTGGCTTGCGGGCTGCCGTAGCGGATGTTGTCACGCACCGAGCGGTGCAGCAGCGAGGTGTCCTGGGTCACCATGCCGATCTTGCGGCGCAGCGACTCCTGGCTGACCTCGGCGATGTTCTGGCCGTCGATCAGGATGCGGCCGCCTTCCAGGTCGTAGAAACGTAACAGCAGGTTGGCCAAGGTAGACTTGCCGGCGCCGGAGCGACCGATCAGGCCCACTTTCTCCCCCGGCGCGACGGTGAGACTCAGGCCGTCAAAGACGTGGGCATGCCCGCCGCCGGGCCGGTGGTAGCCGAAACGCAGGGATTCGAAACGGATCTCGCCGTGGGGAACACTCAGCGGCGCTGCCCCAGGCAGGTCTTTTACCGTGGGTTCGCAGGCGATGGTGTTGATGCCGTCCTGCACCGTGCCGATGTTCTCGAACAGTCCCGCCACTTCCCACATGATCCAGTCCGACATGAAGCGAATCCGCATCACCAGCGCGATGGCCACGGCGATGGCGCCGAGCGAGATGGCCTGGAAATACCAGGCAGCGATGGCGATGGCGGCCACGCTGGCCAGCAGCAGAGAGTTGAGCACCGTCAAGGTTACCGAGAGCAGGGTGGCCAGACGCATCTGGCGATGCACCGTGACCATGAACTGCTCCATGGCGTCGCGGGCATAGGTCTGTTCGCGCTCGGTGTCAGCGAACAGCTTGATGGTCTGGATGTTGCTGTAGCTGTCGACGATGCGCCCGGTCATGCGGGCGCGGGCGTCGGCCTGGGCCATGGAGACTTGGCGCAGCCGCGGTATGAAGTAGCGCATGATGGCGCCATAACCCGCCAGCCAGGCCAGCAGCGGCAGCAGCAGCCAGGGTTCGGCAGCGCCCATCAGCCACAGGGCGCCGATGAAATAGACCAGCACGTAGACCATCAGCCCCAGCAGCTTGGTGACCGTCTCGCGGATCGCCAGCGCCGTCTGCATCACCTTCTGCGATACCCGACCGGCAAATTCATCCTGGTAGAAAGCCAGACTCTGGCTCAGCATGTGACGATGCGCCAGCCAGCGTCCAAGCATCGGATAGTTACCGAAAATGCCCTGATGCGAGAGCAATGCCTGCAGCAGCACCAGCAGCGGAAACCCCAGCACCAGGGCTGCCATGGCAGCCAGGCGCCAGCCGTATTCGGCGAAGAAGCCTTCGCGCTCGGCATTGGCCAGCCAATCCACCAGCTCGCCCATGAAGCCGAAGAACACCACTTCGGCCGCTGACACCATGGCGGTGACCACTGACATGGCCAACAGCAGCGGGAGTACCGGGCCCGAGAAGTGCAGGATGAAGCTGAACAATCCCTTGGGAGGGGTGTCGGCTTGCCCCGCGGGGTAGGGGTTTACCAAGGTCTCGAAGAAACGGAACATGACAACTCCATGATCAGGCATACTGTTGAACTTGTGTTAGACCTCTGGCTACGTCTCAGTAAACGCCAGGGAGCTTCGCAATCTCGCCACTGAGCGCGCTGGAATGTTTCGTGCGCAATATTCTGGGTGCGCAATATTCTGGGCATCACGTGGTAGTGTGCCCTTGTGTCTTCAGGCGCGCCAGCGCCGCGCGGCGGGCCTTTAGCTCCTGCGAGGCCTTGGCATAGCCACCGTCAGAGCCATCGACAAAGTGGACATGATTGCCCTGGTAGGACTTGATATAGCAGGTGAGCATCGCGGCAAAGGAGGGATGGACGCCGTAGCAGAGGCGGCCCTGCACATACTGCGCTTCCAGCCAGGCGCACAGGTCCATGCGCTGTTGCACCGTGCCGGTGGCAACGAAGCGCAGGGCGTCACCGAACTTGCGGTAGTCCACGTGGCGCACCAGATCCGGGCGGTAGCGTGACCAGTCGGTGGCCTCTGTCCTGCGGCCCCTGGACATCAGATAGCGGCCGGCGATCACCTGACACAACAGACTCAGCGCGTAAGCCGCCCGGGCAGTGAGGGACTGATCGTGACTGCGCAGCGCCCATTCGACCCGGAGCAACTTCGGCTTGAGCGTCAGCGCCAGTGCGGATTCCTTCACCGGGTGAAACTCGGACTCATTGCCGTAGATAGTGGTGATTCTCTGAAAACACTCGTCGTAGATGCGCAGGTCTTCCTCGTCGCTGGCACCGTTGGCCTGGATGATGCAGGCAACGATTTCATCATGTTGGCTCGGGATCTGGTTCCATCGGCACTCAAGGCCGCTGAAGTCGGCGGCCAAGGGTGGCACCTCACCCAGCAGATCGCGCTCCTTGACCATTTCCTCGGCCCGGCTGATGCCGCTGCCCCAGAACACGGTCTGATCGATCGATTCGGACACGCGCAGACGTGCCACGGCCACTTCATGCCCTGCTGAGCGCAGTGTGTCCACGGCAACCACCCCCGCGGCCATTTCCAAGCCATAGACCGCCCGCACCGTGTCCCGGCAGAACGCCACGATGCGCCGCGCGCGTTCGGCGTATTCGCCCGGCATGGCAACCAGCGCGCCGTCCCCGCCGAACAGGTAAGGCAACATGCGGCTGTCCCCATACAGGTTATTCAGAGCAGCGATCACGCAGGCGCCAGCCATGTTCACTTCCTTGTAGCGGCCAAGACGGATCGCGTCAGTGGAACCGCGCACATCGGATACCACCAGGCACCACCCTGCTGGCAGGGGTGTATAAAGTGCGGGGTCTGCACTCTCCTGGAAGGAAGAGATCAGCGTGAGTCCCTCGTAGAATGCCAGCCCTGTGTCCTGCGTCATGGTCCCATACCTGCTGATCTCTCGACAAAGCAGCATATCGGGCCATGCGAGTGTTGACCAGTGGCGCGGTAAGCATTCAAGATACACTCGAGATGTCCAGTGCAATCTGAAACAAGTCCCTGCAACAGGGATTTGCAACTACAACCTGAAACGGCACGAGTAGTATGACCCAGTCAACCATCCCCCATGCCGGCAGGCATTTTCTGCAAATCCCCGGACCCTCCAATGTGCCGGACCGCGTACTGAGGGCGATGGCCCAGCCAGTGATGGATCATCGCGGCCCTGAATTCGCCGGCCTGACCTTGGGGATTCTCGACAAGCTGGCGGCTGTCTTCAAAACAAAGTCCCCCGTCATCATCTATCCGGGCTCTGGCACAGGTGCCTGGGAAGCGGCCCTTCTGAATACCCTTTCTCCCGGTGACCGGGTACTGGCCTTTGAAAGTGGCCACTTTGCCACGCTGTGGAAAGGCGTGGCGGATAGGCTCGGCCTTGATGTGCGCTGGGTGGCGGGAGACTGGCGCCATGGGGTTGATCCCGCCGTGGTCGAAGCCGAACTGAAGGCGGATAAAGGCGCCCAGATCAAGGCGGTGATGGTGGTGCATACGGAAACCTCCACCGGCACCACCAGCCGCATCAGGGAAATCCGCGAGGCCATCAATGCCGCCGGCCATGACGCGCTTTATCTGGTGGATGCCGTGTCTTCCCTGGCCTGTTCGGATCTACGGCATGATGAGTGGGGCATAGATGTCACCATCAGTGGTTCGCAAAAAGGCCTTATGCTGCCCCCCGGCCTTTCCTTCAATGCAGTCAGTCCAAAAGCACTGGAAGCCAGCAAGCATTCCTCGGCCCTGCATTCATACTGGCGTTGGCAGGACATGCTGGAACACAATGCCAGGGGCTATTTTCCCTACACACCCGGCACCAACCTGCTCTATGGCCTCGATGTCGCTCTGCAAATGCTGCTTGAAGAAGGCCTGGAGAATGTCTTCAGCCGCCATGCCCGCTTTGCCAGGGCAACTCGTCTGGCGGTGGAGGCCTGGGGGCTGGAAAATCTCTGCCTGAATCCTGCCGAGTATTCCAATTCCACCACTTCCGTACTGCTGGCGGATGGGCTCGATGCAGACCACCTGCGCAATATCATTCTGGAACGCTTCAACATGTCGCTGGGCATGGGGCTGGGCAAGGTCAAGGGCAAGGTGTTCCGCATCGGCCATCTCGGCGACTTCAATGAGCTGATGCTGGCAGGTACCCTGAGCGGCGTGGAGATGGGCCTGGGCCTTGCGGGCATTCCCCATGCCAGGGGCGGGGTCAGCGCGGCGCTTGAGTATCTGGCACAGTCAGAGAATAAAGGTCACCCCAGCCAATGAAGATTCGAGCAGGGGACCAGCGACTTTCCTGCATAAAAAAATAATTCCCAGAGGTGCCCTAAACGGAGACATGGATCCTTCCCAGGCCGTCAACACCAATGCAGTCATCTCCCTCATCGGTTTCGTGGTGGTGATTTTCCTCTTGCTGTTCCTGATTGCCCGCTGGAAATGGCATGTGTTTCTGGCCCTGCTGCTGCCCATCATGCTGTTCGGCTTCCTGCCCGGCATACAGCAGAATAATTTCATCGAGGCCTTTGAGTCCGGATTCGGTTCCACGCTCGGTTCCATTGGCGTGGTCATCGTGCTGGGATCGATTATCGCCGAAGCGCTGAAGCATACCGGCGGCATCCAGGTCATTACCCGTTCCATGGTGAACCTGGTGGGTTCGGCCCGCATGCCGCTGGCCTTGACCCTGACCGGATTCATCCTCGGCATTGCCATCTTTTCCGATGTGGCCTATGTGATTCTCAATCCCCTGGTGCATTCTGCCGCCAGGGCCATGAATGTGGGCATCGCGGCCATGTCCACCGGCCTGGTGGGTTCCCTGCAATTGACCCACGCCATCGTGCCGCCAACTCCAGGGCCGCTGGCAGCGGCGGCCCTGCTTGGCGCCGATCTCGGCAAGACCATTATCTTCGGCACCATCGCCTGCCTGTTCGGCTCGCTCAGTTGCTGGCTCTGGGGTGTCTACATTGCAGGGCCACGGATCAAGACCCTGGGCTCGGAGGAGTTTGATACTACCGTCAGTGAAGCCGACAAGGCCGGCGCCCAGCCCTTGCCAAGCGCTCTCAGCTCCTATGCGCCGATTGTCATTCCGGTGCTGCTGATTGGCGGCAAGAGTGTGGTGAACCTGCTGTTTGCGGAAGGCCATTGGCTGAACACGGTTTTCAGCTACCTCGGTTGGCCAGTGCTGGCCCTGTCCATCGGGGTTTGGCTGGCCTATCGCAATATCACCAGCAAGGACGACCAGGAAAAATCCAGGGACAAATGGGTTGAAGCCGCCTTGCGTACCTCGGCGATGATTCTGGTGGTGACAGGTCTGGGGGGGTCCCTGAGCGCCATATTACGGGGCACACCGGCAGTGGAGTTCATTGCCGGCACTTTTGCTGACTACGGACTGCCCACCATCCTGCTGCCCTTTGTGATCGGCATCATTGGCAACATGATCACCGGCTCCACCACGGTGGGGGTGATTACCGCCGCTTCCCTGGTAGCCCCCATGCTTGGCGTGCTGAACCTGTCACCGGAAGCGGCCATGCTGTCCGGCGCCAGCGGCTCGGTCATCATCAAATATGTGAACAGCAGTTATTTCTGGGTGTGTACTTCCCTGTCCCGGCTCTCGGTGGCCGATGCGGTGCTGTGCTACGGCGGGGCGACGCTGGCAGGCGGCCTGGTGTCTTTTGCGGTGGTGTGCTGCTTGTGGGTGAGTGGGCTGATCTAGCCCGTTCGTTCCACACAACTTCGTGCCTGTATAGGCAAAGCGGGGGGGTGTCCCAGTGCTACTATCCACCTACCCGATAGACCAATAATGCACCTTCAAACCTGCATAAATAAAAAGGGGGTAACTCATGACACTGAAAAATTACTGGATCAGAATCCTGCTTGTACCCGCTATCGTTGTCCTCTTGACCTCAACAGGAACCAGCCTTGCCCAGCCACCCAATTTCCAGCCGCCACCGGCGGATGAACGCGTCCAGATCCGCAGCTATCACTTCAGTGACACTGATGAAGAGATGCCCTATGCGCTGTATGTCTCATCCAAGGTAAGTCCGGAAACCAAGGCTCCGCTCATCGTTGCGCTGCACGGCCTTGGTGGCACCCACACCTCGCTGCCACGCAACAATGCCATCGACCTGGCCGAGGAACATGGCTTCATTCTGGTCGCGCCGATGGGTTACAACTCAGGCGGCTGGTACGGATCTCCCGTCATCAACCTCAATCGTGACCAACCGGTGGAGCCTGCCAACCTCGCTGAGTTGTCAGAAAAAGACGTGATGAACGTACTGGCCCTGGTGCGTGAAGAATTCAATATTGATGACCAGCGCATCTACCTGATGGGACATTCCATGGGTGGCGCGGGCGCCCTCTACCTGGGCGTGAAACACGCGGACATCTGGGCCGCCATCGCCGCCATCGCACCCGCTGCCTTCAGGGTGGACCCCCAGTCAATTGCGACAGTACCGGACTTGCCGGTATTCATCATCCATGGCCTTATTGATGATGTTGTCCCGGTGGATGTTGGCCGCGGCTTCGTGGCGGTGCTGGAAGCCAACGGGATGACCTACGAATACCAGGAACCGGAAGACGGCGACCACGGCAACGTGATTGCTGGTGGTTGGCCGGGCATCGTGGCGTTTTTCAACAAGCACAGTAAATAGCAGGATTGGCAACTACACAGCATTTCGGCCAGGGCTAGTCGTTTCAGGAGTCAGAGATGCCCTGAAGCCCGAAAAATTCTTTTGCGCTGGCGGGCTCAACAACAGGAATGGCCAATTGACCCTGCAGCACAAGAATATCGTTGTCTCCACTGATCAATCCGTCAGCCTTGCCTGCCAGTGCCAGCTGCAGGAATGGCAGGTCGGCGGGATCGCGGCATTCCGGCAACTTTCGCTTGATGGATTTGACTTCCACCACCTCGCACCATGGCAGGTAGTCTCCCAGCAAGTCCTGCTGCTCATCCGGGGTCAGTTTGAATTTGGGATAAGCCAGCACTCTCAGCAATTCGCTGACAGTGGCTTTGGAAATCAGCGGAATGAAGCGCTGGTTTTGCCACGCAGCTCGCAGCCAACTCAAGCGCCCGTTGGGAAACAGTAGCGCTGACACAATGGTGTTGGTATCCATTACCAATCTGGGTGGGGCATCCTTGCCTTGCGTCATTTACGTGCCCATTTCACCGCTTTGGCCACATCATCTTCGCTGATGCCCAGTTTGGCCAGCTTGGCACGCACAGCGTCAGCTCGCTGAATGCGTACCGGTGTCAGTACGAGTTGGCCGTTGAGAACTTCGATATCGAAATAGCTACTGTCTCCCAACGCCGCTACGGCTTCCTTGGGCAGTGTGAGCTGGTTTTTCGAAGTCAGTTTGGCAAGCATGACACTTTCTCTCGTTTCTCAAAAGTAAGGAAATCTTACTCCTGACAAGAGCCAGAGTAAACTGGAAAATATCCTCGGCAAGCTGCCACTATTGCGGTGCCGGAATCTCCGCCAGCCTTCCTTCACGAAATCACATGCCGAAGTCTTGTCGGAGCCGGTCGATTTGATGTATCCGCTCATGCAGGATGGTGGCGATACCGATATCCCCATATGAGAGCCGACGCCAATAGATGAAGTGGCGTTCGTGGTGGAAGAAGTATCCCTCGATGCCGAATTCGGCGGGGATGGGGCGCGAGGATGTCCCCTTCTGTCAGGGTAGTTGTCAGAAAAAGACGTGATGAATGTACTGGCCCTGGTACGTGAAGAATTCACTGTTGATGACCAGCGCATCATGACGCTGGGGTAGACTAGGGCAAGGCCATGGCTAAGGCCTGTGCCACATGCAAGGCCTTGCGTCCGGTGCCATCCTCGATCTGGTGGCGGCAGCTGAAACCATCGGCAATGATAAGGGCCGTCGCGTCGGCGGCTCTTAACGCCGGGAACAGTTCCAACTCTCCCATCTTCATTGATACTTCATAATGCTCGGCTGCATAACCAAAAGCCCCGGCCATGCCGCAGCAGCCGGACTTGATGGTTTCCACCCGCAGCGCCGGGATCAATGCGAGCACTTCCTGTACCGCGGGCATGACGGCAAATGCTTTCTGATGGCAATGTCCGTGCAGGAAAGCCTGTTGGTATTGGAGGGGCTTGAGTTTCAGGTGAAGCTTGCCGGCCTTGTGTTCCCTTGCCAGAAACTCCTCCAACAACACAGCACACTTGGCCAGCCGAGAGGTTTCAGGGCCTGGCAGCAGTGCGGGAAATTCATCACGCAGGGTCAGCAGGCAGGATGGCTCCAGACCGATGATGGGCACACCGCGCTCGGCATAGGCAGACAAGGATTCCAGAACGCGGCGCGCTTCCTGGCGTGCCTGCTCAGTCAAACCCACGCTTAGAAAAGTGCGGCCACAACACAGGGGTCGCTTCTTGTCCGGTGCCTGCGGACTATGGACGTGATAGCCGGCAGCGGTCAGCACTGCAAGTGCCGCCCGGGCAATTTCCGGATCGAAACTGGTATTGAAGGTATCCACCAGCAATACCACTTCCCGCGCCTGGGGATGGTGACCGCTAGTTGTCGCGGCTTCCCGCTCGGCCTGAAAAGTGTCTCCACGCCATTGCGGCAGCCTGCGCCGCCGGCTGAAACCCAGCAGGCGTTCAGTCAACCAGGGCAGGCCAGGCAACTGGTCGCGCAGATTGAACAGCAGTCTGAAACGTCTTGCCACGGGGGCATAACGGGGCAGCCAGGCGATCAGCCGGTCTTTCAAACGCAGGCGGTGGCGCTGGTGATAGTGATGCAGAAACTCGATTTTCATGCGGGCCATGTCCACCCCGGTTGGGCACTCCCGCTTGCAGCCCTTGCAGCCTACACAAAGCGCCATGGTGTCGTACATGGCCTCGGAGGTGAAGGCATCGGCGCCAAGCTGGCCGCTGATGGCAAGCCGCAGGGTATTGGCCCGGCCGCGTGTCAAATGCTGCTCATCCTGGGTAACCCGGTAGGAGGGACACATGCTGCCACCACTGATCTTGCGGCATGCGCCATTGTTGTTGCACATCTCCACCGCACCGCCAAGACCGCCCCAGTCCGACCAGTCCATGATGGTGGGGATGGCTTCCATGGCATAGTCCGGTTTGAAACGAAACAGGCTGCGCTCATCAAAACGCGGCGCCCTGACTATCTTGCCTGGATTGAATAGACCAGCCGGATCAAAACTGTCCTTGACCTGTTCAAAGGCCTTGACCATGCGGCTGCCGAACATGGGTTCATGAAACTCGGAACGCGCCAGGCCGTCACCGTGTTCGCCGGAATGGGAGCCCTTGTATTCACGCACCATGGCAAAGGCTTCTTCTGCTATGGCCCGCATTTTTCTGGCACCTGCTTCCTCCTTCATGTTGAGGATGGGGCGCACATGCAGGCAACCCACCGAGGCATGGGCATAGAAGGTGCCGGTGGTGCCATGTTTGTGGAAGATTTCAGTCAGGCGGCGGGTGTACTCGGCCAGGTCTTTCAGTTCCACGGCGCAATCTTCGATAAAGGATACCGGTTTGCCGTCGCCTTTCATGGACATCATGATGTTGAGTCCGGCCTTGCGCACTTCCCACACCGCCTGTTGAAAGGCCGGTTCAGTGGCTTGCACCACGGCATCGGGAAAGCCCAGGTCAGCCATCAATTCAACCAGCTGTTGCAGCTTCCGCACTTGTTCGCCCTGATCCTCGCCGGCAAATTCCACCAGCAGGAGCGCATCCGGTTCCCCTTTGACAAAATCTTCCACGATGGAGGCATAGATGGGGATGTCCCGGGCCAGCTCGATCATGGTGCGATCCACCAGTTCCACGGCACTGGGGTCGAGGCCCACGATATGCTGGGTGCTGTCCATGGCCCCATAAAAAGTGGGGAAGTGACAAACCCCCAGTACCCGGTGCCTGGGGATGGGCTGCAACTGCAGGTGGATGCGCTGGAAATACGCCAGGGTGCCTTCCGAGCCCACCAGCAGATGCGACATGTTGGGTTCTTTGGCCACCAGGGCATCAATGTTGTAGCCACCCACCCGGCGCAGCAACTTGGGGAAGCGCTGGTGGATCTCCGCCGCTTCCCGTTCCCCCAGCGCCAGCATCTGTTGGACGAGATTGCGGTAGCTGGCGGCTTCTTCCAAGCCGGGTCTGCTGGTAGCGAGGGAGGCGAAGTGTGCCTGGGAACCGTCTGCCAGCAAGGCATCGATGGCGCGCACGTTGTGCACCATGTTGCCGTAGCGAATGGAACGGGAGCCGCAGCTGTTGTTGCCGGCCATGCCGCCGATGGTGGCCTGGCTGGCGGTCGACACATCCACCGGGAACCAGAGGCCGTGAGGCTTCAGGGCGCGGTTGAGGACATCCAGCACGACCCCCGGCTCGACGACGCAGCGCCGGTTCGCGGCGTCGATCTCGATCACCCCGTCGAGATGTCTCGACGTGTCGAGGATGA
>JBJHAY010000047.1:6433-14181 GCA_050485205.1 Gammaproteobacteria bacterium | reverse complement strand
GCCTCCATCGGCATCGAGGCCTCCCTGACCGGTCACTTGGTACTGTCAACCCTGCATACCAACTCGGCCCCTGAGACCATTACCCGATTACTGGATTTGGGATTGGACCCTGTGAACTTCTCTGACGCCCTGCTGGGTGTGTTGGCGCAGCGCCTGATGCGTACTTTGTGTGGCAAGTGCAAGGAGTCCTACAAGCCGGAAAAGCGCGAGTTGGATCACCTCATCAGCCAGTATGGCGAAGATACCTTCTCTGAGTTGGGCATCGACGTGGAAAACCATGTATTACACCGTGCCGTTGGTTGTGATGCGTGTGGTGGCAGCGGTTATCGCGGCAGGACCGGTGTCCATGAACTGCTGGTGGGCACTCATGCCCTGCAAAGCCTGATTTATCACAAGGCAACCCTGGAGGAAATCCGTGACCAGGCCATCAAGGATGGTATGAGAACCCTCAAACAGGACGGCATAAGCAAGATTTTCCAAGGCTTGACAGATTATGAACAGCTCCTGCGAGTGGTGGCGGAGTGATCCAAGGGGGAAGGGCTTTCGTATTCAAGACCTGAGTTAAAATTCCAGGTTGTTAAAAAAAGCTGAAAAAACCTGGGGTTAAAGCTGAAAAATTCTCTCCCCCGCCAAAAACACCCAAATTTTATGCACAAATCGTCACGCTTTTCAGAAAAGAGCCGTGTTTCCAGGCTTTTATTAAATAAAAATGAAGGTGTTTTTTAATTACCTGATTTTAATGAGTTTTTTTGTGCTCAAAAAATGAACGATTTGTGAGGGGGGTCGGCGACATGGGAGCTGTGGAGAACTTTTCAGGATTTACCCACTGAGTTATCCACAGATTCTGTGGAGAACTCGGAGATCAGTCAGGAATTACCCCACCAAGCCTATTGTCAGCCCCCATGAAGACCGCTCAGCACAGGTTGTGTAATATACGCGCCAATGGCCTGGTGTTATACTTTGCCGCAAGCAGCAACCAGGCAGTTTCTCCAGCATGATCGAACTCAACGAAAACATCCCCTTTCTCTGGCGCTTGAGTTGTCACGACAGTGATGGCCTGTGTGTCGTCTCCATGGTGGTCCCGTTCGGAGATGGCGATCAGAGCCTTGAGCACACCATCGAAACCGATGTGCTCAGCCTGGCCAATGATGGTTTTGAGGATGAAGAAGAAGAGATATTGGAGTGGAATGAGGATGACATCAGCCTGTTCATGAAGCTGATCTCCAATCGGCATGATCTGCAACAGCAGGGCGCCACCAGTATCAGAGTCGACCTGACGGACCCTGAAACCATAGAAATCGTCCATATTGTGGCTGCCGCCGGCTTTGGCCTTGCCTTGCCCGCGGATCATTTGATCAAGGCCAGTGGCCACGACATACCCAGTGCTGAATGCGAAATCGGCTCACAGGTGTCGGTGCATACCCTGGATGGTTACAAGCGATGCGTGGTGGTTGATATGGAGGAGGAAGAGGTGGTGTGTGTGCTGCTGGACCGGATCGAAGCCGATGATACCGCCGAGTTCGAAACCATCAACGCCCATGACCTGCTGCTGGTCAAGCGCCATCATGTGTTACAGCCCCAGTACACCAGTCTGACGCCAGTGCCGGCCGACGTCTTGCACTGAGCAATTGGCCTGCCGGTCCATTTCTGGTGGTGGTGGGGCCCTGATGGCGGCACATCCATGTGCCGTTGAGAATTCCCTGAGTAATCCCGATATGGAACTGCGCGCCTTTCAGCCGCGCAAGCCGCCCGTGACTTGCTCTGCAATGCTCAGGGCCGAAGCCTGTGCAAAAGTCGGTCTGGCCTGTGACGCGGGCTCAGGAGTTCGCTTTTTTGTAGGTGCGCAGCTGACGATTGAACTGTGCCGCCGCCTTCTCCATCTCATCCAACATGCTGTCACGCATACGCTGGGCCTGGGTGCGGCTCTCAGAGGCTTCGACGCAGGCGATGTAGGCTTCACCAGCTTTGACGAAATCCGAAACGGCGTTTTGAGCGCGGGCCATCTCGTCGGCGGAAGCACTCTTGCCATCGGGGATCGAGCCGCTGAAGCTAGGAGTGGCACAGTCAGCCATGGCCAGGGGAGCCGCTGACCAGAGCATGGCGAGGCAGGCGAAAGTGACGGTTTTTTGCTTGAGATTTTCTGTGTTTTTATGGACTTTCATGGCGTCTCTCCTGTTGAGGTTTGCGGGTTCGTTACTCCCGATATCGGCCTCTTGGAGAAAACCTTTAGCGATTTCTTGAATTTTTTTTCACAACGGGGAAAACGAGGTAGGCAGATAGGTGTCAGGCTTTGGATGCCAACCGTGCGCCGGGCTTGTCCTGCTGGCCATCAGGTTGGTATAGGGAATGGCCGGACATCTCACGCAGGGTGTTCAACATGTGTTGATTGTGCATCATGCGCTGCCGGATCAGGCCTCCGTTGAGTTGGTTCAGCAGGGCAGCCTCTTCAATGTGGTGTTGCAGGGACTCCCATGCGGCCATGCAGCCATTGGCCCTGGCTGCCTCCGTGCCTTGCTCAAAACCTTGCTGGCGCATCATGCCCTGGCGTTGCAATTCCAGGGTTTCGAGGGTCATCAACTGTTGCTTTTTTTGATCCGCCAGACGGGTGAGTTCGGGGCCGTCCACCTTTGGTTGTACCAGGCATTCCTGTTCCTGGCGCAACAATGTCACCAGTTGACGCAGGTGTTCATCTTCACTGGAAAGCAGCGATTCCAGTTTCATTGCTCGCCTTCTTGATCAAGCATGGCTCTGACGCTGTCAATCAAGCCATCGGCGATCTTCTCGGGGCTGAGTTCCAGTTTGCCCTCACGAATGGCGGTGCGGACCTCTTCAACGCGGGAAAGATCAATGTCCTGGGCTGGATTTTGCGCCAATTGGCTCAGGTGCGTGATCGTGGCGGGGCTGGCCTGACTGCTGCTGCCGGTGGCAGTGCCGACGGTTTTGTCAGCAGGCTTGCCTTGTTCGCCTTGTATCAGCCGGGTAATGGGGCTGGAATTGTCGATTTTCACGGGTCACCTCGCATATGGAACCGCTTCGTCCTTTGTATCATGTTGCTGTACTAAGTCTATCGGCAATATCGGCCTGGACTTTAGGCCGGACATTTACAAGGAGAGTTTCACCTTGCCAGGGCCGGTCACCACTGCAGTGATGGTTTCACGCGGAGAAAGTCTAACACGGATTACTTCGCCAAGGCTGCCATCACCCATGGCTTCGGCTTCACGGGTCACGCGAAACCCGCTCCCCGAGGATTCCAGAATCACCTTCTGGCCCCTGCTGACCAGTGCCGCCTTGGCAAGGTGCTGATGTTGCAATATGGTGCCCGCTGCCAAGCGGTGGCGGGCCACCATGCCATCCAGAGGAGTCTTGGCAGGAAGGGTATTGCCTGGCAGTTTGCCGAGATCCCCCTTGGCTTTGCGAAGCAGGCCCACATGGATAACGGCGCCAGCTTCAATGGGGGTGGCGGTTTCCCAGTAGTCGCCAATCTCTGATATCTGGGCATGTAGATAACGTGTGCCACCTCCGCCCTCGCATTTGATACCAACACTGACCCTGCCTCTAGTCATGGAGGCGGAATGATTGTTCATGAAAGGCCTGGGCTTTTCACACTCAGGGAGTAGTGGCGAACCTGGAAAGACCTCTATGCTCACTGCTCCATTCTGGCTTGCTGTCTGTTCAACCAGGAAGTGGTGAACCAAGTCCTCTAGAGCATTTTCCCCATGTGCCATGGATGTCACTGCGAGTGTGCAAGAAAGCAATAACATCATTAACGTTATTGGCCAGGGATACACACCCTGGTGCAATAGCTTGCTACGGTGAGTCATGATCTCTCCCACGGTTTTCAGACCCTGACGATTATAGAAGCACGAGTCAATGTGCAATGGGTGAATTGAAGGATAAATTCATCCCTTTTCTTGCCTTTGCAATCCCGGCCAGCTGACTACACTGCCGTGCCAGAAGCCATTGAAACAATATGGAAGCGTCAGGCCATGATCGATAAGCTCAGTAGCGCATTGCATTTCCAGCAGGAAGTGCTTCACCTGAGACATCAACGTCAACAGGTATTGGCAGCCAATATCGCCAATGCCGATACTCCTGGCTACAAGGCCAGGGACTTTGATTTCGCCGACACACTCACCTCTGTCCTAGGAAAGGGGCGTGGCCAGGGACAGCTGTCAATGACGCGAACCTCTGATTTGCATGCGGTATCCAGCACGCGCCATGAGGCGTTGCCACCGTTGGGATACCGGCACGCGGCTCAAGCCAGCCTTGATGGCAATACAGTGGAGATGGATCAGGAGCGAGCCAGATTCTTGGACAATGCCGTGCGCTATCAGGCCAGTCTGATCTTCATGGAAAATTATCTGCAACAAATCAAGACCGCCATGCAACCGGAGTAAAGCAATATGTTTGCCATCTTTGACATACCGGCTTCGGCCCTTGCCGCCCAGTCCCAGCGCATGAACGTGAGTGCCAGTAACCTCGCCAATGCCGACAGTGTGGCGGGCCCCGATGGCCAACCCTACAAGGCACGGCAAGTGGTGTTCAGTCCGGCCATGTACCGTGGTTCAGAAATCGGTGGAGTCCGGGTTGCTGGAGTAATAGAGGATGCGTCACCGGCCCGACTTGAATACCGGCCCGGTCATCCGCTGGCCGATGAAACAGGCTATGTTGCAATGCCCAATGTAGAGCCGGTGGAGGAAATGGTGAACATGATATCCGCTTCACGCTCCTATCAGGCCAATGTGGAGATCATGAGCACAGGGCGCCAATTACTGCTCAAAACCTTGAGTCTGGGAGAGAAATAATTCATGCGACCCTATGACACCATAGACACCAGTGTTTTGAATGTGATGAACGCGGGCCTTGACGCCAAGACAAAAAATTCTGGTGACGAGTTGCGGGAAAATTTTCTTACCTTGCTGATCACTCAAATTCAGAATCAGGATCCGCTGGAGCCGATGAAGAATACTGAACTGACATCACACTTGGCACAGATCAACACGGTAACCGGTATCAACGCCCTCAACAGTACGTTGGACGGCATTGCCAATCAATTGGAAACCAGTCAGACAATGCAGGCGGCAGCCTTGATCGGTTCCGCGGTGTTGGTGCCGGGTGACCGTGTCCTGGTCGGTGAGGATGGAGCATCAACGCCATTCGGCTTGGAACTTGAAAGAGGGGCGGAGCAAGTCAAGGCGGTGATCATGGATGGTAGTGGCCAGGTAGTGCACACCGTCAACCTGGGTCCAATCAAGAAAGGTGTCGAGACATTCTACTGGGATGGCCGCATGGATAACGGCGAAACTGCACCCAAGGGTTCGTACCGGGTCAGTATCGAGGCACTGGACAAGGATGGCAAGGGGGTAACCGGTGCCACCTTGAGTTATGCGCTGGTACAGGGTGTGAGTCCAGGCGATGGGGGAGGCATGCGTTTGGATCTGGGAGGCGTGGCTGAGCCGGTACGGATGGAAGATGTACGAAAAATTCTTTGAATCCACAACATCAATGAAGGAGTAATGACATGGGCTTTTCACAAGCACTCAGTGGCCTCGGATCCGCGGCCACCAACCTCGATGTGATCGGAAACAATATTGCCAACGCGCAGACTGTGGGTTTCAGGGCTCGCGTACCTTGTTCGCGGATGTCTTTGCCGGTGCCGAGGCGGGTCTCGGTACACGGGTGGCGGCAGTGCTGCAGGATTTCAATACAGGAACGCTTGAAACCACCAATCGCAACCTTGATCTGGCCATCAGCGGTACGGGATTTTTCCGCTTCAATCAGAATGGCCAGATCATCTATTCACGCAATGGCCAGCTCACGCTCAGCAATGAGGGCTTCATGGTCAATGCCCAGGGAGCACGGCTGACGGGCATTCCCGCCAATCAGGGCAATGGTGGCAATCCGGTGGATTTGCGCATTCCCTCCGGTGCCTTGCCAGCTCAGGCGTCCACCGCCATCAATGCCACCTTCAATCTGGATGCCAGGATGCCGCAGTTGAATCTTGCGGATTTTGATCGTAGTGACAGTGCCACCTATTCCTACGCCAACAATGTCACAGTCTTCGACTCATTGGGCAATGCTCACAACGTGACCATGTATTTCATAAAAACCGATAACAATGAATGGAGCGTGAAATTATCACGGGAAGGTGAGGAGGCCACGGCCACGGGAGTCGTGAACTTTACCGCCAGTGGTGCCTTCGATTCGGCCGCGGGCTTCGGCAGCTTTACATTCAATCCCGGCGGCGGGGTGGCACCCATTGAGTTGTCGGTCAATCTGGAAGGCAGCACACAGTTCAGCAATGACTTCGAACTCAGTTCCCTGACCCAGGATGGCTATGCCTCGGGCAGCCTGATGGGACTCTCCATCGACAAGAACGGTGACATCATCGGTAATTATTCCAACGAGCAGACCCAGGTGCTGGGACGAATCGTGCTGGCAACCTTTACCAATCCGGAAGGGCTGCAGTCGATCGGTGAGAATGGCTGGTTGGAAAGCAGTGAATCCGGCGAGCCCTTGCTCGGCATGGCTGGGATTGGCATGTTCGGCAGCATCGAGTCGGGAGTGGTCGAGAACTCCAACGTGGACCTGACCCAGGAACTGGTGAACCTGATAGTTGCGCAACGCAATTATCAAGCCAATGCCCAGATCATCAAGGTACAGGATGAAGTCCTGCAGAATGCGGTGAATCTGAGGTAAGCGGCGGCGAGGGTTGGGATATGGATCGCATCATCTATACCGCCATGAATGGCGCCAGGCAGACCATGGATCAACAGGCGGTGGTCAGCCATAACCTGGCCAATGTCTCCACCAGTGGTTTCAAGGCGCAAATCGCGGCCATGCGCGCGGTGCCAGTGCAAGGTCCCGGGACCTTGCCGACACGGGTGGCCGTGGCTGTCACAACACCTGGCGCAGACTTTTCTGCAGGAGCCATCGCCACCACTGGGCGCAATCTCGACATCGCCATGGAAGGCCAGGCGTGGTTGGCGGTGAGGGACGTGGCGGGCGGGGAAGCCTATACACGGCAGGGTGGATTGCAAGTGGACGGCAATGGGGTGCTCTTGAGTGGGGGATTACCGGTACTCGGAGATGATGGTCCCATCGTGGTGCCACTGGGTGCCGAGGTATATGTAGGGGCGGATGGCACACTCAGTGCCATTGGTCTTGGCGAGAATCCCAACACCTTGGTGGAGGTGGCGAGATTGAAGTTGGTGGATGCTGGAGTGGATGATCTGTTGAGGGGTGATGATGGATTGTTTCGGCCATTGCCAGAGGCGGGTGAAGACGTGCCAAGAATACTCCCGAGGGATGATGATGCTCGGGTAGTTTCCGGCGCCATCGAGAGCAGCAATGTCAGTGCGCTGGAAAGCATGGTGGCGATGATCGATATTGCCAGGCGCTATGAAATGCAACTCCAGGTAATTCAGCGTGCTGATGAAAATGAACAGCGCGCCAACAATTTGCTTTCACTTTCATGACGCGGCTATAGATGCCGCCAAGGTTAGGAGGAGAAAACCATGATCAGATCACTTTGGACCGCAAAAACCGGCCTTGAAGCACAGCAGACTCAAATGGATGTCATCGCCAATAACCTGGCGAACGTGAGCACCAATGGCTTCAAGCGTTCGCGAGCTGTATTCGAAGACCTTTTGTACCAAAATCTTAGACAGCCGGGTGCAAGGTCATCGATACAGAACAGTCTGCCTTCAGGCTTGCAGATTGGCGCGGGGGTGAGACCAGTGGCAACG
>JBJHAY010000047.1:0-6423 GCA_050485205.1 Gammaproteobacteria bacterium | reverse complement strand
CAAACCAACAAGTCCCGTGATCTGGCGATCAACGGCAATGGCTTCTTTCAAGTGCTGATGCCGGATGGCAACCTGGCCTACACTCGTGATGGCAGTTTTCAAATCGATCAAAATGGCATGCTGGTTACCGCCGGCGGTTATCCAATGGAACCAGGCATCGTGATTCCAGAAAACGCCCTTTCCATCACCGTCAGTCAGGATGGCATCGTTTCCATCACCATGCCGGGCAATACGGTGGCGGAACAAATTGGCCAGATCAGCTTGACCACTTTTGTCAATCCGGCTGGCTTGCAGAGCATCGGAGAGAATCTCTACCTGGAAACGACTTCATCCGGCCCGCGCAATGAAAGCATTCCCGGGATCAACGGCGCGGGACGGCTCTACCAGGGCTTTGTGGAAACATCCAATGTCAATGTGGTAGAGGAAATGGTCAGCATGATTCAGACCCAGCGCGCCTATGAAATCAACAGCAAGGCGGTGCAGACCAGTGATGAGATGCTGGCACGATTGGGACAACTCTGATGAGCGGTTTCAAGGACCGCCGAGTCAGTCTGCGCCAGTTGGCAAAAGCCATGCAGGGTGGACTCAACAGCTGCGCCAATGTGGGCAAGGAAGTTGAGGTGGGTCGCCGCACAAGATTACTGCCTCGGCTGGGCTTGCATGACTGGCGTGGGACGGCCGTGCTCACATTGTTGCTGATGCTTGGTGGCTGTTCACGGTTTTCCAACGCACCTGATATCGGCGAGCCCTTGCCCCCTCTTGAAGTGCCGGAACTGGCTCCTGTGCAGGGCAATGGCGCAATTTTCCAAAGTCATCAGGGCTTCCTGCCGTTGTTCGAAGACAGGCGGCCACGTCGCGTCGGCGATACCCTCACCATCGTGCTCAACGAGCAGGTGAATGCTGTGCGCAACTCCAACACCAGCGCCAGCCGCAGTGGCAGCGCCAATCTGAATCTGGAGCAGTTGCCGGACATTCTTGATGTGCTGGCCGACTATGGTTTCGAAATTTCCGGCAACAATACTTTCAATGGCAGTGGTGGAGCCAGGGCCACCAACACTTTTACTGGCGTAATAGCCGTGGCCGTGCGCCAGATCATGCCCAATGGCAACTTGCTGGTCATGGGGGAAAAGCAGGTAGTGATCAACCAGGGCACGGAATATATACGCTTTGTTGGCGTGGTGAATCCGCGCACGATTACCACGGCAAATACCGTGCCGTCCACTGAAGTGGCGGATGCCAGGATCGAATACAGTGGCGACAGTTATGCGGCCAGGGCTCAGCGCATGGGGTGGATGCAGCGGTTGTTCCTGTCGGTTTCGCCGTACTAGTGCTTCCACTGCTCATAGGTTGCTTGAATGGAGCATCTATTCAAGAACGGGTATTGATAATACTGAAGCGATTGATATCAAGGTGAAAAAAGCAATGACCAGAACATGCTTGATGCTTGGCTTGTGTCTGTTGTGTCTGGGTGCCCAGCCAGCAAGCGCGCAACGACTGGGTGAGTTGGCGGACTTTGCCGGGGTGCGTGACAACATGCTGGTGGGCTATGGCCTTGTAGTGGGCCTCGACGGCACCGGTGATCAGACCATGCAGGCACCTTTCTCCGGGCAAAGCCTGGTGAACATGCTGTCGCAGCTGGGCATTACCGTGCCACCCGGTGTCAATTTGCAGTTGCGCAATATCGCGGCGGTGGTGGTCACTGCCAACATGCCGCCGTTTTCAAGGCCTGGTCAACGGGTGGATGTGGTGGTGTCGTCGGTGGGCAATGCCCGCAGCCTGCGTGGCGGTACCTTGTTGATGACCCCCCTCAAGGGTGTTGATGGTGAAATCTATGCCCTGGCCCAGGGTAATTTGCTGGTGGGTGGCGCTGGCGCGGAGGCGGGTGGCAGCAGCGTGATGATCAATCAACAGGCGGGAGGCCGCATCAGTGGTGGTGCGCTGGTGGAGCGCGCGGTGCCGTTCCAGCCCAATGACAATGGCGGCATGGTGGAGTTGGTGTTGAAGCAGGCGGATTTCAGCGCGGCACAATTGGCCGTGAGCGCCATCAATCGCGAATTTGGAGTTCCCGTGGCTTCCGCCTTGGATGGCCGCGTGTTGCGGCTGATGGGGCCTGACGACAGTAATGAACTGGTGAACTTCATGGCCCGTGTGCAAAATGTCCGCATCGATCACCCAGAACCCATCGCCAAGGTGGTGTTGAATTCACGCACCGGCTCAGTGGTGTTGACCAGCCGGGTCATCCTGAGGCCGGCTGCAGTAGCCCACGGAAATCTGTCCATCGTTATTGATGGCGGATTTCAGGTCAGTCAACCGGCGCCTTTCGGGCAAGGGCAGACTGTGGTGGTGCCCGACACTGATATCAGCATCGAGAGGCAGCAGGGTACCTTGCGTATGACACAGGGGGCAGATCTTGCGGAGGTTGTCAATGCCTTGAATTCGCTTGGTGCCACTGCACAGGATCTGATGTCCATTCTGGAAGCATTGAAGGCGTCGGGTTCTCTTCATGCTGATCTGGAGATTTTGTGATGGAGAGTCTGCAACTGGACAGCCATGCTGGTTTCGCCCTGGAACTGGACAGCTTGCGGCAATTGCGCCAACAGGCGGCCAGTGACCCTGAAGCAGCCGTGGCTGGAGCGGCGAGGGAATTTGAAGCCTTGTTTTTGAATCTTATGCTGAAGAGCATGCGTGAAGCCATTCCGCGCGCCGGCCTGCTGGATAGCAATGAGCGCCGATTTCATGAGTCCCTGCTGGACCAGCAACTTTCGCAGCATCTGGCTGGGAGAGGGCTGGGGCTGGCGGAAGCGCTGACCCGGCAATTGCTAAGTGACCTGTCCAGGGAAACTATGGCTACCAGCACTTCAGTTGATCAGACAGCAGCCGATAAACCAAGCATGGACATGGAATAGGCAATGAGTATTTTCTTGATCGGCATGACTGGCGTAAACACAGCGCAAATCGCGCTCAATACGACAGCCAACAATATATCCAATGTGTATACGCCTGGGTATAACAGAGAGCTGATTTTGCTGCAGGAAAAAGCAGGTGGTGGCGCCCAGGTAGTGGATATCCAGCGTCAGTTCGATTATTTCATCTCCACCCAGTTGAACAATGCCAATGCTGCTGCATCATCCCTGCAAAGCTATCAATGGCAGATCGGCCAGATCGACAACATTCTGGCGGACCAGGAAGCAGGACTGGCGCCCTTGATTCAAAAGTTTTTTTCCTCTCTGGGTGATTTGGCTGGCGCCCCATCGGATCCTGCCGCTCGTCAAGGAGTCATCGGTAGTGCCGATACCTTGACTGCTCAGTTTCGTTCTCTCGATGCCTACCTGCAAAGCATGCAGGATGGTATCAGTCAGCAGATCAATGGCGAATTGGTTCAGGTCAACAACATCCTGCAGCAGATTGCCAAGCTCAATCAGGAGGTGATCGCCGCCAAGGCAAAGGTGGGAGGGGCGCCCAACAACCTTCTCAATCAGCGGGATCAACTGGTGTCTGAACTCAGTAACCATCTCGATGTGCGTATTCATGTGCAGGATGGTGGCAGTTACAACATCACCATTGCCAATGGTCTGCCATTGGTGTCGGGAGGGCGTCATTTCGAGCTGGTGCCCATGGGGGCCGCGGCAGATCCTTCACGCATGGTGGTGGGTTATCAGGATTCGGCTGGCAACCGTGTGGAATTACAGGAGCATCTCATACAAGGCGGCACACTGGGGGGGTTGATGGGGTTCCGCGCCGAAACCCTGGACCAGGTACAGAACCAGGTTGGCCTGATGTCCGTGGTTATTGCCGAGAGCTTCAATGAGCTGCATCAGCAGGGGCTCGATTTGAATGGTGTGGCCGGAGAACGATTTTTCAGTACTGGGCAGCCACAGGTAGTGCCCCATGCCTCGAATGCGGGCGCGGCAGGACTCAGTGCTGTATTCGGCGATGTCAGTGAATTGACCGGACGGGACTATCAACTGCGTGTCGTATCCGCCGCCGACGGCGAGTTTCAGATAAGCCAGCTGGGTGGTGGTGGTTCGGTGACTTTGACCGTGGATGCGGATGGCAACTTGCATTTTGACGGTCTCACCATCAATGTGGATGATGTGGCGTTGTTGCAGGATGGTGATCGTTATCTGCTGCAGCCAGTTCGCAGGGCCGCAAACCAGTTTGACAACCTGGTGAATGATACTGGAAAAATCGCCGCCAGCCTGGAGGGTGGCAGTGGTGATAATCGCAATGCCCTGGCCTTGCAGGCGCTTCAGGATGCAAGAGTGGTTCGAGGTCATGCCACCATCAGTCAGGCCTATGCCGCCTTGGTAAGCGATGTTGGCAATCGCACCAGCATTGTCCAAATAAACCTTGCGGCACAAACCAGCCTTACCGAACAAATCAGGGGTATGCAGCAGGCCGGTTCTGGCGTCAACTTGGACGAAGAAGCAGCCAATCTGATCAGGTTCCAGCAATACTACCAGGCCAGTGCCAAGGTGATTGAAGTAGGGACCACCATCTTGGATACCATGCTCAGACTGCGTTGAGGAAAGGGTAATGAGAATCAGCACACAATATGTCTTTGAGCAGAATGTTTCCTCGATGAACCGCCAACAGGCAGAGTTCCTCAAAGTTGGACGGCAGATTGCCACCGGCAGTAGAGTGGTGAGCCCAGCGGATGATCCGCAGGCCGCATCGCGAGCCATTGGGGTCAACCAGGCCTTGGCGCTCAATGCGCAATACCAGGACGCGCGGGTGACGGTTCGCAACTCACTGTCACAGCAGGAAAGTGTCCTTAACAGCATTTCTGATGCCCTGGTACGAACCAATACACTGCTGGTGCAAGCTTCCAGCGATACCCTGAGCAATACCGATCGTAGCTCTATCGCCATGGAACTGCGGGGAATTCTTGAGAATGTATTGGGTCAGGCCAATGCCACAGATGGAAACGGCCGCTATCTTTTTGGAGGCTATCAGGATGGCAGTCCACCATTTGTGCGTGATCTTGCTGGAGACGTAGTCTATGTTGGTGATGATCATGTCAGGCACCAGCGCATTGATGCTTCGCGTCTGATGCCAGTATCTGACAATGGCATCAGGGTTTTTCAAACCCCTCCAAGTGGCGGTGCCTACCTTGCCGAAGCAGGCTCTGGCAACCAGGGCTCATTGACCTTCAAAGGTCCTTCCGTGATAGATTCACAGAATCCTGAGTTCGGCCAACTGTTTGAATTGAGTTTTGCAGCGGATGCAGACGGTATCATGACCTACAGTGTCAATGGAGGATTACCACAAACTTATACCGCGGAAGCGCCGGTGAACTTTGGCGGACTTTCCATGGTGCTGGAAGGCGAGCCCATGGCGGGAGATAGCATTCGGGTCGGCCGCGCGGCAGAAATGAACAGTGACCTGTTTGCTACGTTTGAAAAAATGATAGCCGTGCTGGAAACACCCGCCGAATCGGAATCAGCCAAGGCTGCCATGAGAAATACATTGTCTACCGTGATGCGAGAGTTGAATAACAGCATGGACAATATATTGACGGTGAGGGCAAGTGTGGGTGCGCGACTCAACGAACTTGATGCGGTGGACATGGTGGCGGAAAGCCATGCCCTGAATTACCGGCAGACCTTGTCCAGCCTCATGGATCTGGACTATGTCAAGGCAATGTCTGACTATACCTTGCGGCAGGTTGGCCTGGAAGCGGCGCAGAAAACCTTTGTGGATGTCAGCAAGTTATCCCTGTTCAGTCTTTTGTAATTCCACCAGACAGCGCTCGTGCATGGATGAGTTGGCTTCCAGTGATATCCGCAACACCCGGACTATGGAGATAACAGCAATTGCTGCATGAATTGCAAATGCTGGCTGAACAAGCCTTGCAGAAAACGCCCCAGATCACCTATCAGCACTGTCAGCAGCACCAGGCCCGCTGTCAGTGTCATTGGAAACCCCACGGAAAAAACCGTGAATTGTGGTGCGGCCCGATTGAGAATGCCAAGGGCAAGGTTGATTACCAATAGAGAACTCACCAGAGGCAATGCCAACAGTAGGCCGGTGCTGAAGATACCTCCGGCAAATCTGACGATGAGCATGAAGATATCCTGGTCAAGGCTGGCAAAGGCAATGGGAAGCAGAGTAAAGGAGGAGATCAGTACTTCTATGGTCATCAAGTGGCCATTGAAGGCAAGAAATAGCAGTATTGCCAACATGTGAAACAGACGCGACAGAATCATGGTGTTGGAGCCGGTGTCGGGTGAGAAAAATGAAGCAAAGGCCAGACCCATTTGCAGGCCAATGAATTCACCCGCGGCCTGGACGATTGCAAACATGATGTGCATCACCATGCCCAGTGCCAGGCCAATCAAGACCTGTTCCACCATAATGCCCAGGGCCGCCCACGACAGCAGGGGAATCGCCGGTGGCGCGGCCAATAGTGGACTGATGACC
>JBJHAY010000046.1:0-14220 GCA_050485205.1 Gammaproteobacteria bacterium | reverse complement strand
CGGGTGAAGCTGTCGTAGTAGTCATGCATGGTGTCCAGGTAGGCATAATCCCTGTCGCGCATACTTTCGATGCGGGTCAACAGAGGGTCATTCTCGGCCGGCAGGCGTTTGACGCTGATGATGCCCTGGCGGTTCTGCTCCAGGTACTGATCGAAGACTTCCGGTGCGAAGTTTTTGGCGAACTGCAGCTGAGCCACGGTCCTGGCGGTCAGGATGCGGTCACGGTTCATGTTGCGGCGCCGGTATTCCAGCATGTCGTTGGCAATGCGGTTGTAGAGGCCCTGGAAGGCGTCCTCGCTGCGGCGCAGCCTGGGGTCGTAGCTGTAGCGGCTGACCACTTCCTCGTATTCGCGGTCGAACCAGAGGCGGCCAGTGGCGTCATTGACGCGGACCCGGACCCGCATGGTTTCGCCGTCGGACTGCAGAATGGTACCGCGCACCGCCACGTCGTGGCTGGCCAGGTCGCCCGGGACGATGCGCACCAGGCCCCAGCTGCCGCTGCTTTGCAGGGTTTGGGCCAGCAGGAAGGAGGAGTAATAGGTTTCGGCGATACGCACGTCGCCAAAGGTGAGTTCCTCGCGGTTGCGGGGAATGTCATCCAGGCCGGGGTCGAAAATGCCGATGCCCACATCCAGCAACTCCTCCTCGGGGATGGTACTGTTGTCGACCATCACCGGGGTGACCGTGGTGCTTTTCACGGTCTGGGTGCTGCACGCGGCAAGCCCGAACAGCATCATCATGCCTAGCATGGAAAATTGCACTAGTCTGGACATGGTCGTCATCTCTTCATCAACTGTTCAAGTCACTCGAGGTGCTCTCATCACAACGGCATCTCTGTTCAGTCCGTGCTGATGCCGGTGTATTTCCGGTACTCGTCCCAGAGCCGTTCGCGCAGTTCCGGATCGGGCTCGCGCATGGCGGCTTCGCGCAACTGTCTGGCCACCACGTCATCGTTGTTGCCGCTGGGAATGTCGTCCGGTATCGGATACGCAGGTTGTTCGCTGGTGTCGTAGTCACCCTGCCTGCCCGGGCCACCAGGGGGCATGTAGCCAGTGCCACTGCTGCCACCGGGTCCCTGCATGCCGGGCAGTCCGGCCAGTACCATGGGGGCACCGCTGGCACCGCCATCGCCTTCACCGCCGCCGCCACTGCCAACGCCGGACATCACGCCGCTGCCGGCCTGATCCACCTGGGACTGGACTCTTTCGCGTTCGCTCATGATCATGCCATCGAATACGGCATAGCTGGATTCCAGGCGTGCGTCCAGTTCAGCGCGGCGTTCCGCGGCAGTCATGCCGCCGCCACCGCCGCCCAGGCCACCGAGGCTGCCGAAGGGGTCGTCGGCGCCGCCATATTCGAAACCTCCGCCAGCGCCGGCTCCGGACTGGCTGCCACCGGCCTGAGTTCCCATGCCGCCGCCACCAAAGGTGCCCGTACCCGCAGTCTGCGAACCTCCGGATTGTCCACCACCCGCGGTTTGCCCACCACCTTGCTGGCCACCCGCGCTGCGGCCGGTTTGCCCGCCCTGGGAGCCCTGGGTGGTGCCTCCCGCCATGGTGCCGCTGGTACCCTGGCTGCCCTGCTGGTCGCCGCCTGATGGGAGGGAAGGCAGGGTGGCGCCATTGACGGACACATTCACGTCCATGCCACCGTCGGATTGAGATTCACCGCTGGCGCCGCCGGAAGGCAGTGTTGGAAAGGTGGCGCCATTGGCGGAGACGTTCACATCCACGCCGCCATCAGACTGAGAGTCGCCACTGGACCCGCTGGAGGGTGAGGATGGTGAAGAGGGACCGCCAGCGGTACTGGAAGGCATGGAGGGCATCGAAGGCGAGGAAGGCCCGCCAGAGGAGCTTGAAGGCATCGACGGCATGGACGAAGCCTGGCTGCTGCTGGAACTGCTGCTCGGCATGGATGGTGTCGAGGGCGAGGAAGGAGAAGACTGTGACGAAGCCGACGGCTGCGAGGGCGCGCTGGAAGCAGGAGTCGATGAAGGCGTGCTCGGTGTCGGGGGTGAACTCTGGGATTGCTGGCTCTGGCTGGTGGTCTCGCAACCCGCCAGCACCAGGCAAAGGCAGCCTGCCGACATCATCATTGTCATTGAAGACAAGGCTTTCATCACTTTCCTCCCGTGCCAGTGGCACTGCCCACATTTCAGGCCCCGCGCCGGCGGGACCGTGACTGTCGTCCTATCCTCCGGCTTCAGCGGTGACAGGTCAACATTTTTAGGGAAAATTTGGTGCCGGTCAGAATCTGACCGGTGCTTTCTGGCTAACTTTCGTTTCTCGCCCTGGCACTGGATCAGTGCGGCAGCGAAAACACAGGTTTGCCTTCACTTATATGAAACGATTACCTGTCAATATGGGTTGACCCTGCATTATTTCAATTTCTTGCCCAAGGCCCGTTTCTCCAGCAGTAGACAGCGGGATAGCGGGTTCATCCAATGATGCCGTGAAATTTTCTGGATTCAGCGCTTCCCTGACACGCCTGGGCTTCGATGGCGCAGTGTGCCTGAGCCAGGAATCCATCCGTTTGCTGACTCAGGCTGTCCTGGTCAGCAATAAGTTGCCAGGTTCATCGCGGCAGGCCTGCCAGCCTGATTCGAGGAAGGTGGTGGCGGTATCCTCGGTGATCAGGGCAGGTCCGTTCAAGACCTGGCCCAGGGCCAGTGTCTGGCGGTCATAGACCGGCACGGCCAGGTCATGGCCGTAAACCCTGCTTGTGCCCGTGGGTCTGGCCACTGCAGTGTTTGACAGGGCTGGCAAGGCTGGCTCGGCTCCCGGCGCCTGTGCCGAGACCCTGAGGGTGATCATTTCCACCGGCGCCCTCAGTCTGTGGCCATAGCGGGCAGCATGCAGGGCATGGAAGGCTTGTTCCGTGTCAACCGCACCAGCCCAGGCCAGGGTGAGGCTGGAAGACTGGCCCAGGTAACGCAGGTCGGCACTGACCTGAAGGGTGATGGCATCACGCTCCGGCACTTCATCGGCCAGTTGGTCCATTGCCTCGGCACGCATTTGCGCCAGCACTTGTTCCAGGGAGTCGGCGTCCATCTGATCGAGACGCATGCGGTGGGTTTGAGACAATTGGCGTGCCACTGGCGCCAGGGTCATGCCAAGGGCGGACAATACACCGGCATGCACCGGCACCAGGGCACGGCGCATGTTGAGTGCTTCGGCCAGGCGGCAGATGTGCAATCCACCGGCGCCGCCGAAGCTGCACAGGCGGAAGCGGGCGGGATCATGCCCGCGCTCCACGGAAATCACCCGCAGCGCCCGCACCATGTGCTCGTTGGCGATGCGGATGATGCCCGCCGCGGATTCTTCAATGCTCAGGCCCAATTCCGCCGCCAGGGTGGCGACCGCCTGGCGCGAGGCTTCCACATCCAGGCGCATGCGGCCGCCCATGAAGGATGCCGGCAACAGGCGTCCCAAGACCAGGTTGGCATCAGTAACGGTGGCGCAGGTGCCGCCCAGCCCATAACAGGCAGGCCCGGGATTGGCGCCGGCTGAGGTCGGCCCCACTTGCAGCAGGCCTCCACCGTCCACATGAGCGATGGAGCCGCCACCGGCGCCGATGGTGTGCATGTCCACCATTGGTACCGCCACTGGATAGGAGCCGATGTAGCCTTCAGTGGTCAGTTGCAGGTCACCGTCGATCAGCGCCACATCGGTGGAGGTGCCACCCATGTCAAAGGTGATCAACTGTTCCTCGCCGATACCGCGAGCGATGAAGCGGGCGGCGGCAAGGCCGCCGGCTGGTCCCGACAGCAACAAATTCACGGCTCGGCGCGCGGCCAGATCGGCGTCGATGGTGCCACCGGAGGATTGCATCACCGCAAGTCGGGCAGGCGCGGTGCCGGCCCGCAGGCGCGCCAGGTAATGCGCCACCAAAGGCCCCAGACTGGCATTGAGCCAGGTGGCAATGCCACGTTCGTATTCGCGGTATTCGGGCAGGATCTCCGAGGAGCGGCAAATGAAGACATCCTCCCCCAGGGCATTCTTGAGCGCTTGCTCCAGTTGGCATTCAGGGCCGGGTTCCAGAAAGGAGAACAGCAGATTGATTGCCACCGCCGCAGGCCGTGATTGACGCAGGCTGGCCACCAGGGCCTGGATGTCCTGGGTGTCAAGCGGCTCGATAATGTTGCCCTGGGCATCCACCCTGCCACCGCATTCCAGGCACAAGTCCGCCGGGACCGGGGGCTTGGGCATGGGCATTTCCAGGGCATAGAGCGAGGGGCGGGTCTGGCGGCCGATGGTGAGCAGATCGGCAAATCCCCGGTTGGTAATGAAGGCGGTAGGCACTGTCTTGCCTTCCAGCGCGGCATTGGTGGCCACCGTGCTGCCATGAATGATGCGGGCTTCGCCACGGGACAGGGCCTCGTCTAGACCCAGTTCCCGCAGCCCCTGTAGAATGGCGCGCTCCGGCGCGTCCGGGGTCGAGAGGACCTTGTGGGTGCGTGGGGCCTGGCCATCACTGAAAACCAGGAAGTCGGTGAAGGTGCCACCAGTGTCCACGCCGATCACTGTCATTGAACTGCCCGCCGCCTGTTGCGCAAAAGATCGGATTATAACGCGGAAGTCCAGCATGCCCGAGTTGCCTGAAGTCGAAACCACCCGTCTGGGTGTCAGCCCCCATGTGCTGGGACGCAAGGTGGCGCGCATGGAAGTGCGCGAGCGCCGGCTGCGCTGGGCGGTCACCGCAAGTCTGGAGGAGGCTGTCAGGGGGCGACGGGTGGATGCCGTGGACAGGCGTGGCAAGTACCTTCTGTTCCGCATCGGCACTGGCACCATGATGCTGCATCTCGGCATGTCCGGCAGTCTGCGCATGACCTCGGCGGAGGAGCCGGTGCGCAAGCATGATCATGTGGACATGGTGATGGAAGGCGGCCAGGTGATGCGCTTTCATGATCCGCGCCGCTTCGGCTGTTTGCTGTGGCTGCCCGGAGACCCCTACCAGCATCCCCTGTTGGCGGAGCTGGGGCCGGAACCGCTGGGCGCTGACTTCAGCGGTGACTATCTGTACCAGCGTTCACGGGGGCGCAAGGCCCCGGTCAAGGCCTTCATCATGGACAGTCACATCGTGGTGGGGGTTGGCAATATTTACGCCAATGAGGCCCTGTTTGCCGCCGGGATTCATCCGGCAAGCCCGGCGGGAAGCATCAGCAAGGCCCGGTACGAGCGCCTTGAGAGGGAGGTCAGAGATATCCTTGCCCGAGCCATCGAGGTGGGGGGCACCACCTTGCGGGACTTCGTCGGTGGGGATGGCAAGCCCGGTTATTTCCAGCAGACCCTGATGGTCTATGGGCGAGGTGGGGAAGCCTGTCGCGGCTGTGGCGGCTTGCTGCGTGAAATACGCCAGGGCCAGCGTGCCACGGTATTCTGTCCACGCTGTCAGCGTCGGTAATCAGTTCCAGCAAGGCCGTGCACTGTTGGGGCAAGCTCCCGGCAGATTCAGGCTTGTTTGCCGGTGAGTTGGCGGTACTTTTCCAGCAGATCTTCCTTGGTTTCCTGAAAGTCCGGATGCAACGGGATGCAGTCCACCGGGCACACTTCCACGCACTGGGGCGTATCGAAATGGCCCACGCATTCGGTGCATCTGCGGGGGTCAATCACATAGATAAGCTCCCCCATCGAGATTGCCTCGTTGGGGCATTCCGGCTCGCAGACATCGCAGTTGATGCACTCGTCAGTGATCATCAGTGCCATGATTCAGTCCTTCCAGTTTTGCATGGCCTCCACCACGATGGGATCGACAAATTGCGAGATGTCGCCCCCATAGGCGGCGATTTCCCGCACCAGGGTAGAGGAGATGTAGGCATAGTGTTCGGCTGGCGCCAGGAATACGGTCTCGATTTCCGGCGCCAGCGCGCGATTCATGCCCACCAGTTGAAATTCATATTCGAAGTCTGCCACGGTACGCAGACCGCGCAGGATCAGATTGGCGCCGCGCTGACGCACGAAGTCCGTGAGCAGGCAGGTAAAGCCGGTCACTTCCACATTGTCCAGGTGGGCCAGTACCCGCGCCGCCACGTCCACGCGCGCCGCCAGGGAATCGGCCGCGGCTTTCTGGGTGCTGGTGCCGACAGCCACGATGACATGATCGAATATCCTGGAAGCCCTTTCCACCAGGTCGGTATGACCCTTGGTAATGGGGTTGAAGGTGCCGGGATAGACCACTGTTTTCATAAGCACTGACCTGAATCGCAAGAAAAGTTGCCGGCCCTGGAGGGCGGGGGAGGAATCTCCATGTGATGCTCGCGGGCATGGACCATGACCGCGAGGCGCGCAGTATACTACAGAGCTGTGTTGAACCCGAGCAGGAGACCCTGATGCCCGAAGCTCTCGAATGTCCTTCCCTGACACCTCCCAAGATGCGTTACAGCCAGGTGGTCAAGGCCGGCCCTCATTATTACTGCAGTGGCATGGTGGCGCTTGACAGCAGCACTGGCCAGCTCAGTGGCAAGGGTCCTGGCGAGGAAACCGCCGTGATTCTGGCCAACCTGATGCTGCTGATGGAAGACCTTGGCCTGAGCCTGGATGATCTGGTGCAGGCGCGGATTTTCACCACCCGTTTTGATCGTTTTGCCGAGATCAATCAGGCCTGGGAACGGGTCTTTACCGCCGGGCGGGTACCACCGGCCCGCACCAGCGTGGGTGTGGCCGATCTACCCCTTGGGGCTTCGGTGGAAATCGACTTCACGTTCTACAGGGAGCAGGCATGAGTCTGCCCGCACAGATGCGCGCGGTGGCCATCAGCACGCCGGGCGGACCCGAGGTGTTGCAACTGGTGGAGATGGCGCTGCCCAGCCCCGGACCGGGGGAAGTCTTGATCAAGGTAAGCGCCGCCGGCGTCAACCGCCCCGATGTCATGCAGCGCAAGGGAGTCTATCCACCTCCCGCCGGTGCCTCGCCCCTGCCGGGTCTGGAGGTGGCGGGGGAAATCGTGGCCCTGGGTGACTCAGTGGCACCAGGGGTTTTGGGGCAAGAGGTTTGTGCACTGGCCAATGGTGGTGGCTATGCGGAGTTCGTGGCGCTTCCACTGAGCCAATGCCTGCCAGTACCCAGGGGGCTGAACATGGTGGAAGCGGCTTCGCTGCCGGAGACCTTCTTCACGGTATGGAGCAATGTCTTCGACCGCTGTCGCCTGCAACCCGGTGAAAGCCTGTTGGTCCATGGGGGTGGCAGCGGCATTGGCAGTACCGCCATACAAATGGCCAAGGCCATGGGGTCTACTGTGTATGTAACGGCGGGAAGCCGTGAAAAATGCGCGAAATGTCTGGCATTGGGCGCCGATCTCGCGATCAATTACCGCGAACAGGATTTTGTATCCGTGCTTGGGGAAGCCACCCAGGGGCGTGGTGTCGATGTGATTCTGGACATGGTGGCTGGGTCCTACATGCAACGCAATATGAGCCTTGCCGCCTTGGATGGCCGTATTGCCGTGATCGCCCTGCAAGGGGGCGCGAAGGCGGAAATCAATGCCGGCCTGCTGTTGTTCAAGCGCCTCACCCTCACCGGCTCAGCCCTGCGGCCACGCTCGCGCACAGACAAGGCGGCCATTGCCACGGCCCTGCGCGAGAGGATTTGGCCTCTGTTGGAGGCGGGACGCATCAGGCCGGTGGTGGACAGAACCTTCCCCCTGGCGGAGGCCGGGGCGGCACAGGCCTACATGGAAGAGGGTGGTCACTTCGGCAAGATCGTGCTGCAAGTGTGATCAGGGCCTGGGCTGCCTCGTAACCCTCACACCACCTTGCAGTTTTGATCCACCTCAAATGTAGGCATGAAGGACGCTACAAATTATGCGGGCCCACTTGTAACCTGTAATGATAATGATTATCATCCACACCCTACTAACCATGAGGAGGGTACTATGAATTCCCGCAACTGGGGCCTGTTGAGCCTCTTCGCATTGACCTTGGCAAGCGCCTGTTCCGACAATTCTTCCACTGCCACCCAGTCCGCCACTGGCGCCGCCCCGGCAGCGGCCGTGCAGCCGGTAGTGGTCTATTCCTCCAGGCAGGAACATCTGATCAAGCCCGTATTCGATCGCTTTACCGCCGAGACCGGCATCCCGGTGCAATACCAGACCGGTGAGGAAGGTCCGCTGATCGCGCGACTGGAAGCCGAGGGTGCCTCCACCATGGCGGACGTGCTCTACACCGTGGATGTCGGCAACCTCTGGTTTGCCGCCGACAAGGGGCTGCTGCGGCCCAGCCAGTCCGCCACCCTGGGCGCGAATATTCCCGCCAACCTGCGTGATCCCGAAGGCAAGTGGTATGGACTTTCCGTGCGTGCCCGCACCATCGTCTACTCCAAGGAACGGGTCGACCCTTCACTGCTATCCACCTATGAGGCGCTGGCCGAGCCCCAGTGGAAGGGCAAGCTGTGCCTGAGAACTTCCCAGAAGGTCTACAACATGTCCCTGGTGGCCTCCATGATCCATCGCCTGGGGCCGGAGCAGACCGAGCAGGTGGTGAAGGGCTGGGTCGATAATCTGGCGACCCGTGTGTTCAGTGGCGACACCACCCTGATCGAGGCCATTGCCGCCGGTCAGTGCGATGTGGGTTTGGTGAACACTTACTACCTTGGCCAGCTGATTCAGAAGGACGAGAACTATCCAGTGGGCCTGTTCTGGGCCAACCAGGAGCAGGATGGTGTCCACGTCAATATCTCCGGCGCTGGCATCACCACCCATGCCAACAACCCTGAGGGCGCCATGCGCCTGCTGGAGTGGCTCTCCACCCGCGAGCCTCAGGAAATGTTCTCCGAGATGAATCTGGAGTTTCCCGCCAACCCCGGCGTCAAGGCCACCCCGATCGTGGCTGCCTGGGGTGAGTTCAAGCAGGATCCCATCAACGTCGAAGTTGCCGGACGCTTGCAGTCCGATGCCGTGCGTCTGATGGACCGCGCAGACTATCGCTGAGGATGTTCAAGCTGAGTGGACATCCACTGTCGTGCCTGAAACAGCGCTGATCAAGGCGCGGGGAGAGTAATAGTGGCCCTCGCGCTTTCCCGTCATGGCGGCCTTCCCTGGAAGGCCGCCAGTCTGTTGGCGGCAGCCATCGTGCTGCTGCCCATGATGATGATCTTCATGGAGTGGATCACCCTGGGCCAGGGTGAGCAGGACATCTGGCGCCACTTGTTTGACACCAAGCTTGACCGCCTGATTGTGAACACCCTGCGGCTGGTGGTGGGCGTGGGCATCGGTGTTGCCGTGCTCGGGGTCAGTCTGGCGTGGCTGACAGCGGTGTGCGACTTTCCGGGCCGCCGTCTGTTCGACTGGGCACTGATGCTGCCCCTGGCCATCCCCGCCTATGTGATTGCCTTCGTTTTCCTGGGGCTGACCTCCTACGCCGGACCGATACAAACCGCCTGGCGCGGCTGGTTTGGGGCCGCGGCCCCGTTTCCTGATCTGCAGGGGCCGGGTGGCGTGATATTCATCATGACCCTGGTGCTTTATCCCTATGTGTACATGTTGGCGCGGGCATCATTTCTGTCTCAGGGCCGGGGCATGATGGACGCCGCCCGCAGCCTTGGCCTGAATCCCTGGCAGGCCTTCCTGCGCGTGGCCCTGCCGGTGGCAAGGCCTGCCATTGCTGGCGGGGTGGCCCTGGCCCTGATGGAAACCCTGGCTGATTTCGGCGCCGTTTCCGTTTTCAACTATGACACCTTCACCACTGCCATCTACAGCGCCTGGTACGGCCTGTTCAACCTCACCGTGGCGGCGCAATTGGCCTCGCTGCTGCTGCTGTTCGTTGCCGTCTCCATGATCATGGAGAAGAAGGCGCGCCGGGATGCGCGCTTCACCCAGGATGAAAGCCGTGGCCGTCAGCAGCCCTACCGCCTCGGCGGCGTCAGGGCCTGGTTGGCCTGTGGATTCTGTGCGCTGGTGGTTGGCGTGGCATTCCTGCTGCCAGTGGCGCAACTGCTGCGCTGGAGCGCGCAGATTGGCCTGGCGGAACTGGATGCCCGCTACTGGGGTTTCCTGCGCAATACCCTGGGGCTCGGCGCCATCGCCGCGGTGGCTGCGGTCGCCACCGCTTTGTTGCTGGGTTTTGCCCGGCGCTTGCCGGGGAGCAAGTCGGGCAGGATGTTCCTGGATGCCTGTGTCCGCATAGCGACCTTGGGCTATGCCCTGCCGGGATCGGTGCTGGCGGTGGGATTGATCCTCAGCTTCACCCTGCTGGACCGCACCGTGGTGGCGCAACTCCAAAGCTGGTTGGGAATGAACACCCAGCCCTTGTTGGTGGGCAGTGTGCTGACCCTGGTGGTGGCCTACTGCACCCGCTTCCTGGCGGTGGCTCATGCTCCCGTGGAAGCAGGCCTGGAGCGCATCAAGCCGTCCCTGGTGGATGCCGCCAGAAGCCTGGGAGCGCGGCCCTGGCACTTGCTCAGGCATGTTTACCTGCCACTGCTGCGGCCCGGTCTGATGACGGGCGCCATCATCGTGCTGGTGGATGTGATGAAGGAAATGCCCGCCACCCTTATTCTGCGGCCCTTTGGCTGGGATACCCTGGCGGTGCGCATCTATCAGATGACCGCCGAGGCACAATGGGAGCGTGCCGCGCTCCCCGCCATAACCCTGATCCTTGCCGGGCTTATCCCCGTACTCCTGCTGATAAGAAGCACCCGTTCCTACAAGGGGTGATGTGCTCTCTGCAGGAGCGAGCCCTGCTCGCGACAAACGAGTCGCCTGCAGGGCTAGGGCTCGCTCCTGCAAGGGACGAGTGGTTTCCTGTTGGAGCCAGCCCCGGACTGGAGGTGTCTGTCTCGCACAAGTTGCGCCAATCGGGGGTATCCTCGCCTTGCAGGATCACCCTGCCTTACTTATGATGCGGTAAGAATGACAGTTTTCAGAGGACTACCCAGTGAGCCAAATCCCAGACAATTTGTACTACGCCCCCTCCCACGAGTGGCTGGCCCTCAACGATGACGGCACCGCCAGCGTGGGTATCACCGACTTTGCCCAAGGGGAACTCGGGGACGTGGTATTCGTGGAATTGCCCACCAGCGGCGGCCAGGTCAGCGCCGGTCAGGCAGTCAGCGTGGTGGAGTCGGTGAAGACTGCTTCCGACATCAACACGCCAGTCTCAGGCGAGATAGTGGCCGTGAACGAGGCGCTGTCCGCTTCTCCCGAACTGATCAATACCGAGCCCTATGGCCAAGGCTGGATATTCAAGCTGAAGCTCAGCGACAAGGCTGAGCTGGACAAGCTTTTGCGGGCCAAGGACTACGAAGCCAATACCCAGGATTAGATGCGCAGTGATAGATACAGATGGCTTCAGGCCGAATGTCGGCATCATCGTGTTCAACGACCGGGGACGCTTGCTGTGGGCCAAGCGGGTAGGCCAGGACGCCTGGCAGTTCCCCCAGGGTGGCGTGATGCGGGATGAGCCTCCGGAACAGGCGGCACTGCGGGAATTGAACGAAGAAGTCGGGCTGCAACCCGAGGATGTCAGGATCATCGCCAGCACCAACTCGTGGCTGCGCTATCGTCTGCCCCAGCACTTGATCAGGCAGCATTCGCACCCGGTGTGCATTGGTCAGAAACAGAAGTGGTTCCTGTTGCACTTGCTCTCGGACCCCTCCCGCATCAAGCTGGATCAGGGTGAGAAACCGGAGTTCGACCAGTGGCGCTGGGTCAGCTACTGGTATCCGGTGAACCACGTGGTGGATTTCAAGCGCGCGGTATACAGGCAGGCCCTGCAGGAGCTCATCACTCCCCTGGGCCGGGCGCTGTCGCGCAAACCCTGACTCATTCCTGGAGCGGCCGAACGCAATGCTGGATACCCTTCGCAACATCATCCAGGAAGTCAATGCCGCCAAGGATCTCAACGCCACCCTTGAGATCATCGTCCGGCGCGTGCAGCGGGCCTTGGGCACGAAAGTGTGTTCGGTCTATCTGCTGGACCGCAATATCGGCCGCTATGTCCTGATGGCCACCAATGGTCTGGCCAAGGAAGCGGTGGGCCGGGTTTCGCTTTCCCCGGAGGAAGGCCTGGTGGGCCTGGTGGCCCAGCGCGCCGAGCCGGTCAACCTGGACAACGCCAGGTCACATCCCAGTTTCCTCTATGTGCCGGAGACCGGCGAAGAGGCATTCGAATCCTTCCTTGGCGTTCCCATCATCCACCATCGCCAGGTATTGGGGGTATTGGTGGTGCAGCAGGTGGAAAGGCGCATCTTCGATGCCGCCGAGGAAGCCTTCATGATCACCCTGTCAGCCCAACTGGCGGGTGTCATCGCCAATGCCGAGGCCCGCGGCGCCCTCACCGGCATGAGCCCCTCTGGCATCCGCACCATGGACACCAGTTTCAAGGGGGTACCAGGCGCGCCAGGGGTGGCCATCGCCGAGGCGGTGGCGGTGTTCCCTCCCGCCGATCTCACAGCCGTGCCCACCCGGGCCTGCAAGGACATCAAGCAGGAAATCAAGTTTTTCAATGACTGCCTGCAGGCGGTGCGCCTCGACATCAGCGAACTCAAGGTCAAGATCAAGGGTCAGCTGCGCCCCGAGGAGCGCGAACTCTTCGATGCCTATCTGCACATGTTGAGCGATAACGCCCTTGGCGCCGAAGTGATTGCCTACATCAAGATGGGCCACTGGGCCCAGGGCGCCCTGGCCATGGTGGCCATGGAACACGTCACCAATCTGGAAATGATCGATGACGACTACCTGCGTGAACGCGCCACTGACATCAAGGACCTGTGCGGCCGGGTGCTGCTCTACCTGCAGGACAAGCAGCGCAAGGAGCGGGTCTATCCCGAGCGTTGCATCCTGGTGAGCGAGGAATTGTCCGCCGCCATGATGGCGGAAGTCCCCAAGGAAAACCTGGTGGGGGTGATTTCAGCCAAGGGCTCCGCTCACTCCCACGTGGCCATTCTGGCACGGGCCATGGGTCTGCCGGCGGTGATGGGGGTGGTGGACCTGCCCTTCGCCGACCTGGACGGCAAGGAACTGATCATCGATGGCTACGCCGGCCGGGTCTATAGCAATGCCTCTGACGAATTGCGCGCCCATTACCAGGAAATGCTGCGGGAGGAAGTGCAACTCACCGAAGGCTTGGAATCCATCAAGGAGCTGCCCTGCGAGACCCTCGACGGCCATCGGGTGCAACTCTGGGTCAATACCGGCCTGATGACCGAGGTATTGCGCTCACGCGAGCGCGGCGCCGAAGGCATAGGCCTGTTCCGCACCGAAGTGCCCTTCCTGTTGCGGGATCGCTTCCCCACCGAGCGTGAGCAGACCGAAATCTACCGGGAGCAATTGCTGGCCTTCCATCCCAAGATGGTCACCATGCGCACCCTGGATATCGGCGGAGACAAATGCCTGCCCTACTTCCCCATCAAGGAGGAAAACCCCTTCCTGGGCTGGCGTGGCATTCGCGTCAGTCTGGACCATCCGGAAATCTTCATGGCCCAGGTCCGCGCCATGCTCAAGGCCAGCGTCGGCCTCGACAACCTGCAGATCATGCTGCCCATGATCAGCACCCTGATGGAAGTGGACAGTGCCTTGGAACTGATTCACCGCGCCCACCGCGAACTGCTGGAGGAAGGGCTTACGGTGCAGAAGCCCAAGTTGGGGGTGATGATCGAAATTCCCGCCATCGTCTACCAGACCAGGGCAGTAGCGCGGCGGGTGGATTTCGTCTCGGTGGGCAGCAACGACCTCACCCAGTACCTGCTGGCGGTGGACCGCAACAACCCCCGCGTCACCAGTCTGTTCTCCACCTTGCATCCCTCGGTGCTGATGGTGCTGAAATGCATCGTCGATGAAGTACACAAGGAAGGCAAGCGCGTCAGCATCTGTGGCGAAATGGCCGGTGATCCGGGAGCGGCGGTGCTGTTGATGGCCATGGGCTACGACGTACTCTCCATGAATGCCACCACCCTGCTCAAGGTCAAGGCCGTGATCCGCCAGCTCACCATGGCGGGCGCCAGACAACTGCTCGACAGGGTGCTGCAACTGGAAGACCCCGACAGCGTCAAATCCTGCATCGACATCGAACTCCACAACGCCGGCGTCGACCGCCTGCTGCGCTCCACCCGCACCTAGTGGACCAGGCCAACTCACTCCAGCTCACTCCAGCTCACTCCAGCTCACTCCAGCTCACTCCAACTCACTCCAGCTCACTCCAGCTCACTCCAGCTCACTCCAGCTCACCCCAGCTCACCCCAGCTCACCCCAGCTCACCCCAGCTCACCCCAGCTCACCCCAGCTCACCCC
>JBJHAY010000045.1:0-14260 GCA_050485205.1 Gammaproteobacteria bacterium | reverse complement strand
TTCGTTTTGTGCTGTTTCCCGCGTCAGGCCATAGAGTTCTGAGGTGGAGGCCTGGTAGAAGCGTGTGCGCTGTTCAAGGCCCAGAATTCGTATCGCTTCCAGCATGCGCAGGGCGCCAAGGGCGTCCGAGTTGGCCGTGTATTCCGGCTCTTCGAAGCTCACGGCTACATGGCTTTGGGCGGCCAGGTTGTAAATTTCGTCCGGCTGCACTTTCTGGATGATGTGGATGAGGCTGGTGGCATCTGTCATGTCGCCGTGGTGAAGGATCAGCTTGCGGTCGGCTTCGTGAGGATCTTGGTAGAGGTGATCGATTCTGTCTGTGTTGAAGAGGGACGTGCGGCGTTTGATGCCGTGGACTTCATAGCCCTTGGCGATAAGGAATTCGGCTAGGTAAGCGCCGTCTTGGCCGGTAATCCCGGTAATTAAGGCTTTGGGGGACATAATTCCTTTTTACTTTGGGGCGGACGTCTGCAGGGCAGGCTCCTACGGATTTGAGTTTCTTGGTGTTGTGTGGGCGGTGATTTGCCGCACCTCTGCGCGCAGGCTTGCTATCTCTTGCTCCAGGGCGTCGTATTCCCGCTGCTTCCGCTCCAGGAAGCGCAGGGTCACCCGCGCCTTTTCTTCTATGCCCTTCAGGGTCAACAGATAGGCATAAGCACGCTTGTTCTTGCTGTTGCGGAAGTTGGCCGCCTTGATCATACCCTTCTCGATCAGGGCCTGCAGGCAATAGTTGACCTTGCCCAGGCTGATGTCGAGCGCATGGGCGATCTGGCGCTGGTTCATCTCGGGGTTCTGTTCTAGAAGTTTGAGGATTCTGTAGCGGTTTTCGTCGCTTAGAGGAGGCATTCCGCAGGCACGCTACCGCCCTACCTGGGCGGCATATTTTAGTTAAATCAACCAGTTGCCTAAACACAGCGTGAGAGTCCCGGCCTACGTGCCAGGCTGTCTTGCAGGCAGCCTGGATTGCCGCGCGCAAGGCTGGCCATAGGGCTTGTTCAGGCACTGAACAAAGGGATGGTAATCAGTTCCTAGCGGAAGCGGCAAGGAAAAATTATGATTAGCTGCAAAAAAACTCTTACAGGGGGCGAATCACTTGGAGGGGGACATTCAGGGCTTGAGGAGCGCCAAGCAAGGTCAATAGCAGAACCACGCGTTCGTCACTGTCCTGCTGGCGTACGATGGCCTGGATGCCACGAAAGGGTCCGGAGATGATTTCCACTCTCTCTCCACCCTTGAACAGACGCTGCCTGGAGTTGGTTTGATCGATCAGGCAGCCATCACAGGTACGCTTGCGCAGGGCGTGAATCAGTTTTTCCGGCACAACGGCCGGCATTTCAGTGAACCGCACCAGACCCTGCACACCACGAGTGGAACGGATTACCGACCATTGACTCTCACAATCATCCAGATGGATGAACATGTAGCGGGGAAACAGCGGCTCCACCACTGCCACCTGGCGACCCTTGCAGAGTTTGAGATGCCTGAGCAGGGGGCGGAAGACTTCGAAGCCCTGATTGGCCAGATGCTCATGGGCACGGGCATCATCGCGCGGCTTGGTCATGAGCAGGTGCCAGTTGAGCATGTCGTTCCTCCCAATATTGTTCCATCGCCCCCAGCAAGCCTCGCCACATGCATATCTCCCTGAGCATGCCCTGCCAGCGGCCTCGACTGATCGCGGGCAGGAATCGCGCCTACACGCTGGCGTAGGGTAAACCAACGTAGTTTTCGGCGACAGTGGTTTTTCCTGCTTCGGACCCGGTGAAATAGTCCATTTCCGCCGCCATGATGCGATGGTCAAAGGGATTGTCGCTCAGACGATGCATCATGCTGGTCATCCACCAGCTGAAGCGTTCGGCTTTCCAGATGCGGTCCAGGCACAGGGCTGAATAACGTTCAAGCAGGCCAGGGTTGGACTCGCCATACACTTTCAGTAGCAAGCGGTAAAGGTAGTTGACGTCACTGGCCGCCAGGTTCAAGCCCTTGGCTCCTGTCGGCGGCACGATGTGGGCTGCATCCCCCACCAGGAACAGACGACCGTATTGCATCGGCTCCACCACGAAACTGCGCAAGCCGGCAATGCTCTTCTCGATCGAGGGGCCGGTGATCAGCTTGCTGCCCAGTTCGCTCGGCAGGCGCCGGGTCAGTTCATCCCAGAAACGGTCGTCGGACCAGTTCTCCACCTTGTCATCCAGCGGCACTTCCACGTAGTAGCGGCTACGAGTCGGGGAACGCATGCTGCACAGGGAAAAGCCCCGCTCGTGGGCGCCATAGACAATCTCGAAACTCACCGGCACCGTGTCCGACAACAGACCGAGCCAGCCGAAGGGGTAAACTTTTTCATATTCCTTGCGGATAGTGGCGGGAATAGTCTGACGGGAAACACCGTGGAAGCCGTCGCAGCCGGCCACATAGTCGCAGTCCAGCCGCTCTTCCATCCCATTGTGGCGGTAGAGCACGTAGGGATGATCACTGGTGGAGTCCATGATGCGGACGTCATCCACCTCATAGACAGAGGGTGCACCAAGCACGGCGCGGACTTCCATCAAGTCGCGGGTCACTTCGGTCTGACCATAGACCATCACCGTCTTGCCATTGGCGTACTGGGGCAGATCGATGCGGTGGCAGCGGTTGTCATGAGCGATGATGATCCCCTCATGAATGACCCCTTCCCTATCCATGCGCTCATGAACTCCGGCTTCCCGCAGCAGATCAACGGTTCCCTGCTCCAGCACCCCGGCACGGATGCGGCTCAGGACATAGTCAGGGGAACGGCGTTCCAGGATGACATTGTCGATGCCGGCCTTGCTCAACAGCTGGCCCAGCATCAGACCAGAGGGGCCGGCGCCGATGATTGCGATGTTGGTTTTCAAAACAGTTGATCCAAAAATAGTCTGGAGGGCAATTGGCTCTATTGTGATTGGCAGCTTGCTGAGAAGCTGTTTTCAACAGGCTGTTGACCCAACAATAAACACTCAGTGGTTAACTGACTGCCTCATGGCCAATGCGGCCTTACGGCATGACACGGATCAAGGCGCGCCTGCGGCTCCAGTCATCCCTGCCATTGCCTTGCTGGAGAGTCGGCTCCCAGCTCATATTGATATCCACTTCGTCATCCAGTCCCAGATGACGCAAGGATGTGACCAGTTCCCTGGCACGCAACTCACCTATTTTGGGAATTTCTTCCAAATGCTGTCCACTGGAAAGCAGAGAACTGGAACGATAACCAATGACTTCAATATTTTTCGCTCCCGTATCCAGCGCGTACTGATAAGCCTGCAAAATCTGGCCCTGACTGAAGACTGCAAGTTCTGAATCAAACTCATAGAAAAGCTCGAACTCCCGCGGTTGGTAAGGAGGACGCGGGCGCTCCGCCTCACGCCTCGCCTCCGCCTCGCGCCGCGCTGCTGCCAACTCTTCTGGAGAGCGCACAACAGGAGGCACATTGGGGCCGGGGCCACGACGGGGGTCAAGAGTGTTGTAGCGCTCTTCTTCAGGCAATATGGTCCGACAATTGGCATCCAGCTCTCTCATCGTGGAAGTGACAGGAGGGTTGGGCAGCTCCACACCATCGGAATAACCCGAGAGTCTTCGCACATAAGGGTTATCTTCAGATTTCAGCACAATACCGCCGCACACTCTCGGATTGTCTGTAATGATGCCCTCCACCAGTAGCTTGTGACCCTGAAGAGGCGAAGACCAACCACTGGCATCGGTCTGAATACCGAGAAAATATGTCTCTCCATCGTATTCCGCCAACCAGCAGGGTACGATGTTGGTGTCACGCATGACAGGACAGGCCACAAAGCTGATATGGTTTTCCTCAGCCGCCAGGACGGTTTCCGCACAGAGCATGGCAGTGGCAAACATCATGATTGGATATAACTTGCGCATAATCTTCTCCCAATAATCAGGACCAGTGAATGGAATCTCTTGCGCCGCTTACAGCACACTCAGGAAGTTCACCAGATCCTGCCTTTCCTGTTCTGTGTAACCGATATTGAACCTGCGATCATAGAAGTCCACCAGATCCCGGATGCTTTCCGCGGAACCATTGGAGAAGAACGGCGCCCTGGCGGCCAAACCCCGCAACTGCCCCATGACGATGGAACCCACGTCATAGCACTTGCCGGAAATCAACGCACGACCAGGGTCCTGGGTATAGATCTCCCGTCCCAGGAAGGGATGAGGACGAGCATCCTGATTACAGGTGATCTTGAAAAGTGGCAACTGATGCTTGTCGTCGGTCCATGGATTCGGCACTGCCTCCTTGGCGAAAGGCAGGTTGGTACTGCCCACATCCACCCAGCCGGCAGACACGTCAGTGCCTGTCATGGCCGCATTGTGACAAGTTGCACAAGTACGCTTCTGTGGATTGCCCATGCCAACGGTATTGATATGCGCGGTGTCACTGATCATGAAAGGCCTGATGAAAAAGACATCATGGCCCCTGGCTACTGACTCCCTGAAGGTCCGTTGCTCGGCGGTTTCTCCAGGCGCGGGATTCCACATGTCGAACCAGCGGAACAGGGGTACACCAAAATTGTCTCCCAGTCCCCTTTCGTTGCGGACCATGGCCATGGGCCCCAAGGCCTCCGGGCCGCCCTCATATTCCAGTTGGCCAGCCTGATGACTGAATTCCTGCGCCATGTAAAGTTGGCTCTCGAACTCCACCACCTTTTCCAACTGTTCGTCCGTCAGGCCATTCGGGAGTTCCAGGTGTCCCATGGCGGCGCTCATGGCCTGGGTCTTCAGCGAAGGTTCGCGGGCATCAGCCATCATATTCATGCTCATGTATTGGCCACTGTAGGGATCCCTGTCATTGACCATGGCCAGCCGCTTGGCATTGAAAGGGCCGCCTTCGAACACGATGTACTTGAGGTTGGCGGCAACCCTGGGGCGCCGGTAAAGGGAAATGGTAGGGTTGTCACTGTAAAGCCCATATTCCTCATGCAGATTGCAACCCGTGGGGTCCCTCACCACTTCGATGGTGAATTCAGGCACCACTGGGACATTGTTGCGGGGCTGGGGCGGCCAGGGGATGCCCACTCGAATCAACCCCCGCTCAAGCAACAGGGAGTGGGAGTCATATTCGCCTCTTGGCATATTGGGACAGTTGGCACCATCGATCGGACTGAAAAGAGGGTCACTGCCCCCGCTCAGTTCCCAGCGTTCGCGAATGGAATCTAGTGACAGCGCCATGCCGTCCGAAGGCTGGTGACAGGTAACGCAGGCTCTGCCATTACTGCCCAAAGGCTCAAAAAAAGGATGCCCTGACATATCCACCTCACCCGACTCATTGATGACGCCAAGCCTGCCAAAGGCGTTGTCAAATATGGTGCGCGCTGCCAGTATGCCGCCCTGCCCCGGTCCTATCCACCTGTCACTGCCTTCATAATAATCATCCTGCCCATTGGCCACCATCATGATGGGCACCACGGCTGCGACTGTGGCGGCAATTATGGATTTTCTGATGAGTTTCCCTGTTTTCATGTTATCACCTGCTCATGAGGAATCTGCTCTGGGATTGCAGCCATTGCCGGTCACTAGCCGACAATGGCTTATTCAGTGCTTACAGGTTGAAACGTATCCCCGCCCTGTAACCCCTGCCAAAGTTGTCGTTGTAGGCGCTACGCAAGGGGAAAGGAGGCTCCTTGTCGAAGAGATTATCCACCCGCAAGTAGACATCGCCATTCCAGTTCTGGAGCCAGGAAGAAAGGTTGTAGGTCAAGTTCAGGCCAGTATAGTGCAAGGAAGGGACCGTGTTGACATTGGCCCCCTGCGGTCCCGCGAAACCCTCAATCCTGTAGTTGTTGATCTTGGTGCCCTCATACCAGCGCCAGTCCACCAAGGCACTGAAATTGCCAAGGCTGTAACGGATCTGCGAGAACACCTTCCAGTGCGGATTGCCGAATTGACCCGCTGACTCGATCCGAGAACCATCCTGCTCAAAGATGTTTTCCCGCTTGCCTACATAGGAGGCAGTCAAACGCACAAACAGGTTACCTGGCCCCATCTCGGTATTGTAGACGCCCATGATGTCAGTCCCGCTGGTCTTGAAACGATCAAGATTGAAGAAGGAATTGTTGATTCCCGTAATCAATCCATTCGCATCAGTTTCAATACGCCCACAGAAGCTGTTCTCATTCCAGATGTAGCACTGATCGACGATCCCCTGGGCACTGATGGTTCCAATCTGATCGGTAATATCAATGGAGTAATAATCCACCGACAACTGCAAACCCTCGATGGCATTGGGGGAGATCACCACGCCTGCCGTCACTGTATCGGCTTTCTCCGGATCCAGCACTGGGTTGCCCGTGGTAATGGTCTGCACAGGCACCCTGACATTGGTGATGGGATTGTTGACATTGCCAAGGGCAACCGCTGTCGGCGTGAACAATTCCCCGATATTACCAGCCCTGATATCCCGCGACTTGGTGAAGCGGAAGCGCACCTGATCATTGACACTCCAATTGGAACCGATTTTCCAGGTCTGGACACTGCCCGAGGTGCTGTAATCTGTAAATCTGGCGGCCAGACTCAAATCCACCACCTCCATGAAGGGCTTGTCCACCAGCAAGGGCGCGGCCACCTCGCCATAAAACTCCGTCACATCATACCTGCCACGCAGGCCCTTGCGGTTCGAGGTCTGCCAGATATTGTTTTCCGAGTCCTCATCCGCCCAGGCATTGAGCTTCTCTTCCCGATATTCCACCCCGAAGGCCGACACCACGGGGCCTGCCCACAATTCCATCAGTTCGCCCTGCACGTTGAAGGCCGCAACAGTCTGCTGAATATCCATGTCCAGGGTCGAGGTACCTATCACATACTGCTGCGCCGCCATGGAGGGAGACCCGGCGCCAAACATATTGAAGGGCACGCAGTTCGGATCATCATTGCTGGGGTTGCCATCTATATTGATCCGGCACACAATCTCCCCGGTATCCGGGTGACGCACGGCATCCACCGCTGCCTGGAAACGTACACTGTGGATGTTGCCTTCCCTTCTCTGCTGGAACGAAGAATCTCCATATTGTACATAGCCATCCCAGGTCCAATTATCATTGAACCTGCCGTTAAGACCCGCCACAAAGCGCTTGATGCCGGGCGACCCTTCACCTGTCCTGAAGATGCCCAGACCTTCCTCGCGGAAACTACGGCCGAAGTTGAAGCAGTTGATGCCCAGATCCTGCATGTCCTGCCGCACCGAGTCTGGCAGGAAGGCGTTGTCGATGCTGACATTGATGTTGCCAAAGCGCGATCCACTGTAGCCAGTCCTGGTACAGCCATTGTTGGGGGCGGTCGAACCCTGGTTCCTTGGCAACACAGACCTGCCATTGGAGAGTGATTCACTGTAGTTGAATTCAAAAAAACCACTAAGGCTTTCGCTGAAGTCATAGCGCACCCTGCCCAGGAAAGACTTTCTTTCAAAGGGAGATTTGATATCCCCCCCAGGCTCAGGGCCTTCGAAGGGATTTGAGCCTCCCCCAATCATGTTGTTATTGAAAAGGTGACCATAGTCAAACTGGCCGGTCTGGCCATTGGGAAGAAAAGTAGTGCCTCGCAACGGCCCGCTGGTGATCAAACCGCCATCATGCACATCCGCCCTTCTCACATCCTGGGCATAGATGAATTGTGGCAGCCCAGTGGCATAGTTGCCATTGATCACTGAGCCCCTGCCAGCCACATTGGGCCTGGAAACATCGGGGTAAATATAAGTGGGAATGCCTTCGGACTCCGCCCATTCCACCCCCAACAGGATATGTCCCCGGTCATTGTCAAACTTGGTGCCTCCGGCAAAGGAAATACTGAAGGTCTCGTCATCATTGAATCGGGAACGACCATATTGCATGTTGCCATCAAAGCCTTCCAGATCATCCTTGAGGATGAGGTTGACCACTCCCGAGACGGCATCCGAGCCCCAAGAAGCCGAGGCGCCACCTGTCACCAGTTCCGTTCTGGAAACCAGGGCGGTTGGAATGGTGGTCAGATCCACCACCCCGGAAGAGAAAGTGGGTACATGGCGACGGCCATTGAGCAGCACCAGGGTTCTTTCCGACCCTATGTTTCTCAAGTTGGCGTAGACCACTGCCGTGGAAGACTGGGATGATGAGTTGAACTGAGGCAACTGGCTCAGAGCCTCGCCTAGGTCCATCGGCGCCGTGGCCTTGATCAGATCCTCGGACAGCGTCAGCACCGGAGTGGGTGCCGAAAACCCGTCAGCTCTGATGCGGCTTGCACTGACCGAGATTTCCTGGATGGTTTCAGTGATCTGGGGCGCCTGCTGGGCAAGGGCTATGCTACTTGCCAGCAGCGATAATGCGAAGACTCCGGTTTTTTTCAAAGCTTGGTTGTGTTGCTGGGTTACGACTGATTCTTTTTTATAGCCTGTTGTTTTAGCAGACATTTTCCCCCTCCAGTCGGTAGTGCACTACCTGTTAGTTTGGCTAAGCCTGTTATTTTGTATGTAGTACATACATATCATATGCCCCCAAAAAAAACTTTTGCAAGCTTTTTTTGGGGGCCATGTTAAAAAAATTAAACCGAGAGGTGTCAGTTTTGACAGAACTTGGCATGCAATAAAGAAGACAAGAAAAAGGCAGCGAATGGGGTTTTGAGCATTCCGGTTTTGAATGCCTCAACCCCTTGCTAATCACCGGGTATGAAAATTGCTGAGCGGCTACTCGGCCAACAGAATCACCTTAGTCTCCGTGAATGACCTCAAGCCCGACACGCCGCCTTCCCTGCCAATCCCCGACTGCTTGAAGCCACCAAAGGGCAGGAAAAAGTCCGCGCGAAATCCATTCTGGGACATGGTGCCAGTGCGCACGGCACGGGCAATGCTGTAGGCTTTTGCGTTGTCGTGAGTGAATACGGCACCGTAAAGCCCATAGTCGGAGTCATTGGCAATGCGCACGGCGTCTGCTTCGTCTTCGCAGGGCAGAACACACAACACGGGGCCGAAGATTTCCTCGCGGGCGATGCGCATGCTGCTGTCGACGTCGGCAAACAAGGTGGGCTCGACGTAATATCCTCTGTCGAGCCCTGGGGGGCGACCACCGCCACAGACAAGCGTGGCTCCTTCCTGAACGCCAAGTTCAATATAGCCGCGCACCCGCGCCAGTTGCCTTTCCATGGCAAGTGGGCCCATCTGTGTTGTGGGGTCCAGCGGGTCCCCCACTTTGATCGCCTGAAGCTCGGTCTTGAGCGCCTCCACCAGCGCAGCTTGCCGCTGTCGGCTGACAATGACGCGACTCAGGGTGGCGCAGACCTGACCGCAGGCCATGGTGATGGTCTGGGCCAGGATGCGCGCCGCTTGCTGCAGGTCATAATCATCCAACAGGATGGCGGCGGATTTGCCGCCCATTTCCAGGGTATGGCGTGCCACCCGTTGCGCGCACAAGCTGGCAATGCGCTTGCCCGTGGCAGTGCTGCCAGTGAAACTCACCTTGTCGATACCGGGGTTTGCCACCAGGTGATCAGAGGCTTCAGGACCGGCGGGGAGCAGATTCAATACGCCGGGTGGCAGGCCAACCTCCTCCGCGGCTTCTGCCAGGATGAAAGCTTCCAGCGGCGTTTCCGGAGCGGGTTTCATGATGACGGTGCAACCCGCCAACAAGGCCGGCGCCACCTTGTTGATGAGGATGGAGAACGGCGCATTCCAGGGCACGATGATCGCCGCCACGCCCACCGGCTCATGGACAATCAAGGCACGACCCTGACCATCCATGGGTTGGGCGGGCTCTTCAAACTGGAAGCCGGCGGCGCCGTTGGCATAGAAATCCAGCAACATCAGGCTCAAGCCAGTCAACATGGGGGCGGTGCTGGCCAGGGTGCCATTCTGCAGGGTCAGGGCCTGACTCAAGGACTCGGCCCGTGGCAACAGGGCAGCGTGCAGTTGCTTCAGGTAAGCGGCACGTTCGGCAGCAGAAAGACGTGGCCACGGACCGCTGTCGAAGGCGCGGCGCGCGGCGATCACCGCAAGGTCCATATCCGCGACACCGGCTGCCGCCACCGAGCAGGCCAAGGACTCAGTGTGGGGGGAGATGATATCCAGTCTGCCACCTGCCGCCGGGGCGCGCCACTGGCCATCAATGTAGAGCCGCTCGGGGTGACGCAGAGATATGGTATCCATCGCGCTCATGAGTCCTCCTTTCAAATCGCCTGCCAAGTGAACAAGACAGGAGGCATATGACCACGGGCGCAATGCCCCCAGTCATGATCAACCCCCAATGGGTGCATTTCCGGTCTCCTACCCGTGATGTCAACGCACACCCTGGGCAAGGGTACAGGAAGGACGGCGCTCACAACAAGAGACGTTAGCCAAGGGTTCTTGACCGTTATTCCGATCTGGGCAATTGTTCAGCAGGAGTTGCGGTTCATCGGCAAAAATGTCAAAGTCCCGACAACGCGGTCACAAGAATAAGAACCACAACAGAGGATTCCCATGCACACCGATCCCCGCGAAACCCTCAATGTCTCGGACATGAAACGACTGCAATATGTGGTGGTCGCCCTCACCGTGGCCCTCAATGCCCTGGACGGTTTTGACGTCATGGCCATCAGCTTTGCTTCCCCTGGTATCGCGGAAGAGTGGAACACCTCCCTGGCCGGCCTCGGCTTCATTCTCTCCATGGAGTTGTGGGGCATGGCGGCTGGATCACTGATGCTGGGAGGCGTCGCCGATCACCTGGGAAGGCGTCCCACCATCATCGGCTGTCTGCTGCTGATGACAGTGGGCATGTTCATGTGCACCACCACCACCAGCCTCTGGGTACTGTCGTTCTGGCGCATCGTCACCGGCCTTGGCATCGGAGGTATGTTGGCCTCCATCAATGCCATGGCGGCGGAGTTCTCCAACGTCAGAAACCGCCCCGTGGCCATTGCCATCATGGCGGCCGGCTATCCCATTGGTGGCGTACTGGGTGGTCTGGTGGTCACCCAGATGTTGAAAGTGTTCGACTGGCGCTCGGTGTTCTATTTCGGCACCGCCATGTCCGCCATCATGATTCCCCTGATCTGGTTCATGATGCCGGAATCGGTGCACTGGCTGATGCGCAAGCGTCCCGGCGATGCCCTCGACCGCATCAACAGCACCATGGCCAAGCTGGGACATGCCACCCTCAAGGTGTTGCCCGACATTACCCTTGAGCCCAAGCACCGGGCCTTCTTCGACATCTTCAGCAAGACCATGCTGGCCACCACCCTGCTGGTGACCGCCGCCTACTTCCTGCACATCGTGACCTTTTACTTCATTCTCAAGTGGGTACCGAAGCTGGTGGTGGACATGGGCTTCTCCGCCTCTTCCGCTGGCGGCGTCCTGACCTGGGCCAGTGTCGGTGGTGCCACTGGCGCCCTCACCTTCGGCTGGCTCAGCCGCCGTTTCCCATTGAAAGGTCTAACCCTGTTCATGTTCATCTGCTCCTGGCTCACCACCTCTCTGTTCGGCCAAACCACCGCCAACCTGGCGGTGCTCTCGGCCCTGGTGGCCCTGGCCGGTTACTGCATCAATGCCGGCATCGTCGGCATGTATGCCATCGTTGCGGAGGTCTTCCCCACCCACGTACGTGCCTCCGGCACCGGCTTCACGGTGGGCGTGGGCCGTGGCGGCTCCGTGTCCTCTCCGATTATCGCCGGCTTCCTGTTGCAAGGTGGACTGGAACTGCCGGTGCTGTCGATAGTCATGGGGACTGGTTCTCTGCTGGCGGCTGCCGCGCTGCTCTACTTGAAGATGGACGGTGGCAAGCCGCTGGGTGGCACCCAGCGCAAGGACACAAGCTCAGTTGAGGCAGATAGCGCTGGCTTGGCAGGCGCCAAGCCCAGCACAAACTAAGGAACCTCTGATTGCACGACAGGACAAGTGGAGCGCGCCGTTGCAATCAAAACGCAGGTGTTGGCCATCTGTAAACTTGCAGACCACGGGAACGCCGGGTATGCTTTGCGAACCCGACTGCAATAACAATAATCACAACAGTCCGCGGAGAATGACAATGACTATAGCCAACCTGTCCAGGTGGCTGGCACCCGCCTTGGTATTAATGCTCTCCCCCGCCCAAGCCCACCATTCCGGGGCGCCCTTCGATTTTGACCAACGTATCGAGGTCACCGGCATCGTCGATCAGTGGCAGTGGCAGAATCCCCATGCCTGGCTGCGCCTGCAAGTCAGGGGCAGCAGTGGCGAAAATGAAGAGTGGAACATCGAAGCCACCAGCCCCAACATCCTGATGCGCCAGGGCTGGCGCCGCAGTTCCTTCAACGAGGGCGACGAAGTCACGGTTTTGATCCACCCCCTGCGCGATGGCAAGCCCGGCGGCAGTCTGCTCGGCGCCAAACTGGCGGATGGCACTGAACTCGGAGCTCCCCCCGGCTCCAGTGGCGGCAGCGGCTCTCTCGGTACAAGCGGGGAATGAAGCTGATGATCAAATACATCCAATACGTGCTTAATCGGATCTGCCCCCTGTATGCACCCGCGCAAGCTTGGCGCGGCCGTGGCAACAAGACTGCTATCATGGCCGGGCTGGTGGCCATGCTGATGCTGGCCTTGCATGGCAGCGTCCAGGCGCAGGGCACTTGGGAAAACCTGGACGGACGCCTTGGAGCCCTGTCCCGCGAGAATCTGGAACAACCCAGGGACCCTCCCCCCTTCGATCTCACCGGCACCTGGGGCATCGACCTTTCCACCTGGCAGTTCCCCCCCCCTCCTGGCCTCAAGCCGGAATACCAGGCCATGTACCAACGCGCCATGGAAGCTCGGGATCAGGGCCTGGTATTCAACAACGACGTGGGGCAGTGCTGGCCCCCTGGCCTGCCAATGATGATGAACCGGGTATGGCCCATCAACATGATCCAGTTGCCCACCTCCGTGGTGGTGGTCGCCAACTTCCTCAACCAGGTACGCTGGATATTCATGGACGGCCGCGAACACAGTGATCCTGATCTCTATGTGCCTTCCTACAATGGCGAGTCAATTGGCTGGTGGGAAGGTGATGCCCTGGTCATCGACACCCGCAATTTCGAGGCCAAGCATCACTGGGTGACCGATGGCATTCCCATCAGTGAGGAATTCCGCGTCATCGAGCGTATCACCTTGAGTGATGACGGCAATACCATGAGCATCGAATACACCATGACCGACCCCAATATCTGGGATGGGGAATGGGTCAGCACCAAGCGCTACCGGCGCGAGGAACGGGTGGATTTCGTGGAAACCCACTGCCTGCCGGACCTCAACGACGGCATCGTCACTACCCGTGAAGAATACCGCGTCACTGAATGAAGTGGAGGTTTGCCCATGAAACGTCACGCTCGCCTGTTGCTGCTTGTCCTGCTGCTGCCCATGGGCCAGACCCTGGCGCATCACTCTTTCGCTGTTTTTGACTTTTCCACCCAGATCCCCTACGAGGGCACGGTGGAAACGCTCAACTTCCGCAATCCGCACATTGCCATGACACTGAAAATCGTCGATGAACAAGGCAACGAGCAGATCATCAACTTCATCGAGGGGGCACCCGCCAACATGCTGGTGCGCAGCGGACTGAAGCCGGAAATGATCGCGCCCGGCACCCGCATCAGCACCCTGGCTTCGCCCTTGCATGATGACAAGGAGAAGTTTTTCCTGCGCAAGATCATCCTGGAAGATGGCCGCGAGTTCTGAGTGAGGAGCAGCAGCAACATGACTACCCCGCTTCACTGCCTGTCCTGGCGCCAATCCCGACACATCATGCCATTGGCATTGCTGATGGGCCTGGCCTTGCTCCCCCAGTCCGGTCTTGCACAAGTGGATCTCAACGGCACCTGGATGCCATCACTGCGTGAAACCGTGGGCTTTCCCAGAGCCAACCAGCCCTACACCCCCAAGGGACAGGCCATGCAGGATGCCTTTCGGGCCGAGTTCGATCCGGATCGTGACGACCCGGCCTTTTTCTGCGTGCAACCTGGGATGCCCATGTCGTTGGCGCCAGCCGCCCCCTTTCCCGTGGAAATCATCCAGCGCGAACATGACATCACCATGTTCTTCGAGGCCTATTCGGTCTACCGCAAGATCTACATGGAAGGTTATCCAAGACCTGATCCCATCCTGCACACCCTTTCCGGCTACTCCGTGGGCCACTGGGAGGGCGATACCCTGGTGGTCAACACCACTCACATGGCTGAGCGCCCCCTGGGCCGCATCCTGACAACCGAAAACGCCGTGCTGACGGAACGGATCAGCCTTGAACTGGACAGTGATGGTCAACGCCGCTTGATTGCCGACATGGTG
>JBJHAY010000044.1:0-14641 GCA_050485205.1 Gammaproteobacteria bacterium | reverse complement strand
CCGAGCACGGCGTGCTGCACAAGCCCATTCACACTTCCGTGGCCTTCGGCTACGAAGACGCCCGCGACCTGGCCGACGTGTTCCAGGGCAAGCGCGGCGGTTTTGCCTATGGCCGCCAGAGCAATCCCACCGTGGAGGCACTGGCCCGCAAGGTGACACAAATGGAACAAGGTGTTGGCTCGGTGCTGTTCGCCACTGGCATGGCGGCCATCGGCTCGACCCTGATTGCCCTGTTGCGGCACGGCGACCATGTGGTTTCCAGCAGCTTCTTGTTCGGCAACACCAATAGCCTGTTCAATACCTTCATGGCCCTGGGCATTGATGTCAGTTTTGTCGATGCCACTGATGCCGCCCAGGTGGAAGCAGCCCTGCGCCCCAACACCCGCCTGGTGTTCGTGGAAACCATCGCCAATCCGGTGACGCAAGTGGCGGATCTGACCGCCATCGGTGATCTCTGCGCCTCCCGCGGCTTGATCTACATGGTCGACAACACCATGACCACCCCTTATCTGTTCCTGCCCAAGACAGCCAAGGCCAGTCTGGTGGTCAACGCCCTCACCAAGTACATCGGCGGTCACGGCAATGCCCTGGGAGGGGCGGTGACCGATACCGGCCTGTATGACTGGTCGTCCTATGCCAATCTCTATGACACCTATAAGAAAGGGGGACCAGAGCTGTGGGGGCTGACACAGATCCGCAAGAAGGGCCTGCGTGACTTCGGTGCCGCCCTCGGCCCCGAGGCTGCGCACCATCTATCGGTAGGCTCGGATACCCTGGCCATGAGAATGGAGCAGTCCTGTGCCAATGCCCTGGCGGTGGCCCGCTTCTGCGAGCAGCACCCACGGGTGCGCAAAGTGTTCTATCCGGGCCTGGAAAGCCATCCTCAGCATGCCCGCGCGGCCAAACTGTTCAAGCACTTCGGCGCAATCCTCAGCATCGAGTTGGATGACAGCCTGGATTGCTTCGACTTCCTGAATGCCCTGCAACTGGTCATCACCTCCAGCAACCTGGGGGATACCCGCAGTCTGGGCATTCCAGTGGCCCACACCATTTATTTCGAGATGGGGCCGGAGCGCAGGGCCTCGATGGGGGTCGCGGATTCCATGGTGCGCCTTTCAATCGGCATCGAGGATACCGAGGATCTGCTGGCTGACTTCACCCAGGCCCTGGATATTTGACAGCACCATGGAAATCACACTGTGTCAGTTGGCGGACATCCCTGACCCGGGAGCCAAGGGCTTTGTGCTCGACCAGACGCGGCTGTTTGCCGTGCGCAAGGATGGTACCTGTTTCGTATACCTGAACCGCTGCCCTCACCTGGGCATTCCCCTGGAGTGGGATGAGGACGGATTTCTGGACACGGAACAGGCTTTCATCCGCTGTTCCACCCATGGCGCCTTGTTCCAGATCGATAACGGCTACTGTGTCTTGGGTCCATGCCGGGGCGAAAACCTGTGGGAAATTCCGTGCCGGGTACGGCAGGGCAGGTTGCTGGTCAACGCCGAAGATCTACCGGCAGCGCCCGTGCCAGAGTGACGGCTGAGACCCTTTCTCCTGTCAATTCAAAGTCTGCCCGGTAAGCAAGTACTTCCACGCCGGCGTCCACAGCCCGACGGATGGTATCCCCATAAACCGGGTCAATGGCATCGGCGGGTTTCACGACTGCCACACCGCTGTGCTGAACACAAAACAGTAACATTGCGCGACAGCCCTGCTGTTTCATGGTCATCAGTTCCAGCAGATGGCGGGCGCCACGCTCCGTCACCGCATCCGGAAACAGCCCCAAGCCCGCGCCCATGCCCAGGGTGACATTCTTGATTTCCACGTAACAGGGCTCGGGATGCCGGGGGTGTCCGTCCAACAGCAGATCTATCCGGCTGTTGCGCTCGCCATAGCGAACCTCCGCCCGCATTTCCGTGTAGCCTGCAAGTTCCTCCACCACCCCATCTGCCAATGCCTCCTTTACCAGGGCGTTGGCGCGGCCGGTATTGATGCCCGCCAAGTGATTTCCCTTCACTTCCACCACCTCCAGGGTATGGGGATAGCGGCGCTTGGGGTTGTCCGAGGTGGAATACCAGGCCCTGCTGCCCGGATCGGCACAATGCAGCATGGAGCCGGTATTGGGACAATGCACGGTCAGGGTACTGCCGTCAGGCAATGCAAGGTCGGCCAGAAAGCGCTTGTAACGCTTGATCAGACGCGCGGTCTGCAAAGGGGGATCGAAACGCAATGCGATGGCTCCACGAAGTCAAATCGCCATTCTATGACAGACGGCATCAGATGCCGAAACCACCCGCCATGCCCGCGCTGAATCGTTCAGAAAGTCTAGCGTCGGCACCCGGAATCTGGTAGCGTAGCCAGCTTGATTTTTTCAGGATTGTCTGATTGCCTGTTAGTGAGAGACAACGATGGCCACCACCAAGAAAAGCGACCCGCACCTGCGCGCCAGGAACTTCACTCCTTACAATGAAAAAAAGGGTGAGGAGTACATGAATGACAAGCAGAAAGAGCACTTCAAGGCGATTCTGCTGAACTGGCGCAACGAACTGATGCAGGAGGTGGACCGGACCGTTCATCACATGCAGGATGAAGCCGCCAACCCCCCCGACCCGGCTGACCGCGCCACCCTTGAAGAAGAGTTCAGCATCGAATTGCGCACCCGCGACCGCGAACGCCGCCTGATCCGCAAGATCGACGACACCCTGGAGCTGATCGTCAAGGACGAGTATGGCTACTGTGACTCCTGTGGCGTGGAAATCGGCATCCGCCGCCTGGAGGCCAGACCCACCGCCACCAAGTGCATCGACTGCAAAACCCTTGACGAGATCAAGGAAAAACAGCTGGGTGCCTGACCGGGGGCTGCCATGGCGCCCCCACGCTCCTCAAGCATGACCAAGCGCCCTGGCTATGTGGGGCGCTTTGCTCCCTCCCCCACCGGCCCTCTGCACGAGGGATCACTGATCGCAGCCCTTGCCAGTTTTCTGGACGCAAGAGCCAATGACGGCCTGTGGCTGGTGCGAATGGAAGACCTGGACCGCCCCAGGGAAGTCCCGGGGGCCGCGGATCGCATCCTTGATGACCTTCAACGCCTGGGCCTGCACTGGGATGGGGACGTGATATACCAGAGTCGCCGCGACCCCGCTTACCAGGAAGCATTGTCCACACTGCGGCAGCGCCAGGCCTGTTTCGAGTGCCATTGCAGCCGCCAGGAAATCCTGGCCCATGGCGGCATCTATCCAGGCACCTGTCGGCAAGGTTCCCAGGGCGACGGACCCGCCGCCATCCGCTGCCGGGTTTGGGACCGGCAGATCGAGTTTGTCGACCGCATCCAGGGACTTCAACGCCAAGATCTGGCGCGAGAGGTTGGGGATTTTGTGGTGCTGCGCAAGGATGGCCTGTTCGCCTATCAGTTGGCCGTGGTGGTGGACGACGCCTGGCAAGGCATAACCCACGTGGTGCGGGGCTATGATTTGCTGGACTCCACCGCGCGCCAAATCCACCTGCAAGGACTGCTCGACTACCCCTGCCCCAGCTATGCCCATATCCCCATCATCGTCAACACCTTCGGACAGAAACTGAGCAAGCAGCATTTCGCGCCCGCCATCGACCTGTCCGATCCGGCAGGCGCTCTCACCAGAGCCCTGCAATATCTGCGTCAAGCGCCACCCTCAGAACTCAGATACGCTCACCCCGACAACATCCTGGACTGGGCCATCCTGCACTGGCGGCCCGAGACCCTGAACGGCAAAAAGCAAATGGACGAGTTTGAACGCCCACTGAATCCTGGGGTATGATCCAAGGCGTCCTGTTGGGATTATCCAGTTCCCCGCCGCCCGAGGCCAAGCCGTGTACATTCAACGATCCGTTCTTTTGTTGGTGGTCCTGATCTATCTGGTGTTCCTGGTGGGCATGGATTGGTTTAACAGCACCAACGCCAGTTGGTACAAACCCTTTCTGATGGGACTCACGATCATCGCCCTCAGCGCCTGGCTGCAGCGCTACCAGGAAAAAGATGACTATTGATGCCATCACGCTGTTCTTCTGGGCAGCGGTATATGCGGCCTGCATGTTTGGTCTGGCCCACGCCACGGAACGCGACCTGCTGCCCAAGCGGCTGATCAATCATCCAGCCATCTACGTGCTGTCCCTGGGCGTGGCCATCAGCACTTGGTCCTTTTATACCTCCATCAGCACCGCCGGCCTTCGTGGATATGGCTACCTCGCTTACTACATCGGCTACTCCGGAGCCTTCTTGTTCGCGCCGGTGATTCTCGAACCCATCATGCACATTACCCGGACCTACCAACTGAGTTCGATCGCCGACATCTTCGCCTTCCGCTTCCGCAGCCCCTTGGCCGGCACCCTCACCACCATTTTGCTGGTGATCTGCGTACTGCCCTTGCTGGCCCTGCAACTGATTGCCATTTCCAGCGCCTATGCCGTGGTGGTACCGGAAGGCAACCCCGAACTGTTGGCCCTGGTGTTCTGCCTGGTGGTCATCCTGTTTACATTGATTTACGGCGCCAGCGACCGCAGTGGCAGGGACAAGCACGAAGGCGTGGTGACCGCCATGGCCTTTGAGGGATTGGTGAAAGTGCTGATTCTGCTGGTGGCTGGCCTGTTCGCGGTGTACGCCGTGTTCGGAGGATTCAATAACCTGGACCAGTGGCTAAGCACTGCCACGCCAGCAGAGACCCGCCTGGAACTACCCTTCCTTGGTAACTCCACCAACCTGGTGATATTGCTGTTTTTCACGGCCGCCATCACCATGCCCAACATGTTCCACATGACCTTCCGTGAGAACAGCAACCCGGCCAACCTGAGAATCGCCAGTTGGGGGGTCCCCTTGCTGTTGCTGACGGCGGCGGTACCGGCCCTGCCCCTGATGTGGGCCGCCACCCATCTGGAATCCCAGGCGCCACTGGACTTTTCCGCACTGGCCATTGGCTTGATGCAGGACGCTCCCTGGCTTACCGTGCTGGTGTTTGTCGGTGGCCTCGCGGCCGCCAGCGGCATGAGTGTGATCGGCGCCATGGCCCTGTCCAACATGTGCCTCAACCACTTGTTGCTGAGAATTCAGAAGCCGGAAGCCCGCACCAATCTTTACCGCTGGCTGCAGTTGCGCCGCCGCCTGATGATCACCGCCATCATTCTGGCCGGCTACCTTTGTTTTGTGGTGACAGGGCGCGACGACAACTTCACCGACCTGGCTTACATTACTTTCGTTGCCAATGTGCAACTGTTGCCAGGCCTCATAGCCCTGCTGTACTGGCCCAAGGGCAATCGCAAGGGCTTCATTGCTGGCATTACCTGCGGCGCCCTGGTGTGGCTCCTGATCGGCCTGCTTCCCTTCTTTACTCCCCTGCCCCCCCCGCCCATCACGGATGCCGGCAATGGCCAGATCGACTGGAACATGGTGGCGGTGCTGTCCCTGGCCTGCAACATGCTGGTACTGCTGTTCACCTCGCGCCTCACCACCACCAGTGACGAGGAACGCTCGGCGGGCGAGATGTGCGCCATGGAAAACCTGAGGCGTCCACGTCGCATTGGCCTGATCGTGAAAAACCCCAGGGAATTCATCGACCGGCTGTCCGTGCCCCTGGGCAAGGCCACGGCAAAGCGCGAAGTGCTTCAGGCTCTCAAGGATCTGGGGATAGACGAGAACGAAACCCGTCCCTACACCATCCAGCAATTGCGCAGTCAGATAGAAGCCAACCTCTCGGGCCTGCTGGGTCCCACTATCGCCCATCAGATCATTGATCACTTTTTACCCTATGAAATGGTATCCGAACATACCACGCTGGATGTCAGCTTTATCGAGAGCCGCCTGGAGGCCTATCCTGGCAACCTCTCCGGCGTGGCGGCGGATCTGGACAACCTGCGGCGCTATCACAGACAAATCCTCCTCAACCTGCCGGTGGGTGCCTGCTCCGTGGCCAACAACAGCGAAATCTCTCTGTGGAATTCCGCCATGGAGAAGATCACCGAGGTACCCGCCAGTTTCATTGTGGGCAGTTATCCCACTCACTTGCCACAACCCTGGCGCGCTCTGTTTCTTGACTTCATCGAGGACAGCCATTCCACTCACATCCATAAAAAGTCCATTCTTTTCGATGGCAAGCAACGCTGGGTGAGTCTGCACAAGGCCTTTATCGAACCTGCCGCCGGGGCGCAGGGACAACACGACGGCGTGGTCATCGTGGTGGAGGACCTTACCGACACTGAGTTGCTGGAAGCGGAACTGGCGCACTCGGAACGCCTGGCCTCCATTGGCCGCCTGGCGGCCGGTGTTGCCCACGAGATCGGCAACCCCATCACGGGCATCGCCTGCCTGGCACAGAATATCCGCGATGAGACCCCGGACCCGGAATTACGCCACATGGCTGAACAAATCATCGAGCAGACTCACCGCACTTCACGCATCGTGCAATCCCTGGTGCGCTTCTCCCACAGTGGCGCCACTCAGGGCGAACGATTCGAGACCAACACGCCGGTATCAGTCCGCGAATGCGCTGACGAAGCCATTCAGCTCATTTCTCTCAATGACAAGAGCCGGGACATTGAGTTCATCAACGACTGCGGGCCAGAGATATGCGTCCGGGGAGACAAGCAGCGGGTGTTGCAGATTTTCGTCAATCTGCTGAGCAATGCCCGCGATGCCAGCAAGCCTGGTTCCCGGGTAAGTGTCACCAATAGTATCAACAACGACCAGGTTTCGATTATGATCGTGGACGAAGGTGACGGCATCCCGACAGAAATTCAGGATCGGATATTCGAGCCTTTCTTTACCACCAAGGAGCCTGGAAAGGGCACAGGCCTTGGCCTGGCGCTGGTATACAGCATTGCCGAGGACCTGGGTGGCAGTGTGCGGGTGGAAAGCCCGGCAGACACAGTGAGCAAAAAGGGAACACGGGTAATTGTTACCTTTCCCTGTTATCATGAAGACCCGGTACGGCAGGCTGAGCCTGCCTGAATCCATCGACAGACAAGCATGATCCGTTATGAGTCATATCCTGATCGTTGAAGACGAAGACGTCATCCGTGGCGCCCTGCGGCGCCTGCTGGAGCGCCACGGCTACGAGGTTTCCGAGGCCGGCACGGTGCAGGAAGCCCGGGACAAATACGACCTCGACGCCCTCGACGTGATCATCAGTGACCTCCGCCTGCCTGGAGTGCCCGGCACCGAACTGATCAAACTCACCCCCACGCCGGTTTTGATCATGACCAGCTATGCCAGTCTGCGCTCCGCCATTGATTCCATGAAAATCGGCGCGGTGGACTATATTTCCAAGCCCTTCGAACACGAGGAAATGCTGGGAGCGCTGGACCGTATTCTCACCGACAACGTCAAGGAGAAGAACCAGGCCCGCCGCAACCGCCGTCCCAGCGAGGAGCCTGTGCTGGGAATGGTGGGCAGCTGTCCGCAGATGATGGAACTGTTCCGCCGCATCCGCAAAGTGGCCCAGACCAACTCCTCGGTGTTGATCCAGGGAGAATCCGGCACCGGCAAGGAACTGGTGGCACGGGCGGTGCACGAAGCCAGTTCTCGCCGTGATTCCCCCCTTATATCGGTCAACTGCGCCGCTATTCCGGAAAATCTCATCGAGTCAGAATTGTTCGGCTATGAGAAAGGCGCCTTTACCGGCGCCAATGCAACCCGCACCGGCCTGATCGAGGCCGCCAACAATGGCACCTTGTTCCTGGACGAAATCGGCGAACTGCCGCTCGAAGCCCAGGCCCGCCTGCTGCGAGTCTTGCAGGAACACGAGATCCGCAAGGTCGGCTCCGTGCAATCCCAGAAAGTGGATGTGCGCCTGGTGGTGGCCACCCACCGTGACCTCAAGCAGTTTGTGCGCGAGGGTCGCTTTCGCGAGGACCTGTTCTACAGAATCAATGTCATGCCCCTGCATTTGCCGCCACTGCGAGAACGTGGCAACGACATTCTGGAGCTGGCCGACAAAATCCTCGAATCCACCTGCAAACGCATGGACATGCCCAAGATGCAGTTCAGCGCCGACGCCATCCAGGCCATCACCACTTACCCCTGGCCTGGCAATGTCAGGGAACTGGAAAACGCCATCGAGCGGGCAGTGATCCTGAGTGAGGACACCAGTATCAAGATGGATCTGTTGGGTCTCGACGTGGAACTGGTGAGAATAGACAACACCAAGGGCAGCAACAACGGCGGTGCCTCCCCGGACAAGACCGGGCAAAACCTCGACACCACTGAGGATATCGAGGACGATCCCCCGGAGGACTTGTCACTTGAGGACTACTTTCAACGCTTTGTGCTGGAACACCAGGATCACATGAACGAAACCGAACTGGCCAAGAAACTGGGCATCAGCCGCAAGTGTCTTTGGGAGCGACGTCAGCGCTTCGATATTCCCCGCCGTAAAAAGTCTGGCTGAACGCTGGCTATGGCATGGCAAGCCACTCATCGTTACCTGCTGACACACCACTTGTTACCAATCTGCCCGCCACAGTAACAATTCTCACAAAAACTCAATATTCGCTTGTCGAAAAACACAATTTTCTCAAGCAAAAACAGCAAGATAAGAGATTTCCCCCAACTTGGCACGATACCTGCCTTATCTATGGCAAGTGCTCGTTATAAAACAACAACAAGACCATAAGAAGAACAAGATTGTTGCGTGCACTGTGGAAGGCGCTGGCAACCCTGGTGGTTGCAGTCCGGAGGAAAAGACTGAGAACAATCAGCGACAGCCGGGCCCTGGGTTCCAACCACTCTCGAGGGGAAACCCTGACTTCAGGGGAATCAAATGATTTCTCTTCACTAGTACCCTGACAAGGATGTCACCCCATAATAATAACGATTGAAAACGCCTCATTGGCCGGGGGACCTCAAGTCCCCCGGTTCCATGTTCCGGTTTGCGCCTCCTCCGGTATACCATCAGCCGTGTTGCCGCTCTTATGCAGTTGTGTTTCTTCGGTGTACAATCGCCGCTTGTGATCAATCTGACAGTAAGCAGCGCTTGACCAAGCCAATCAAAGAAGACAATAGCTCAGCGGCCCCTCCCGGTATCCATCCAAGGCTACAGGTGGTGAATCGTGAGAATCACTCGGTCTCCCGTAGCCAGATCAGCCCCAACTGTCTGAAGATTCTTTATCGCCTGAACGAAGCCGGCTATCAGGCTTTTATCGTCGGGGGTGGCGTACGCGATCTGCTGCTTGACATGACACCCAAGGATTTCGACATCGCCACCAACGCGACGCCAGAGGAAATCCGTCAGTTGTTCAACCGCTCCCGCATCATCGGCCGTCGCTTCAAGATTGTACATGTGCAGTTCGGTCGCGAAATCATCGAAGTCTCCACCTTTCGCGCCTTGCCCTCCGAGAGTCTGGAAGTGGAAGGCAACAGCCTGGGACGACGCGTCACCCATCTGGATGCCGCTCATTCAGAAAGCGGGATGATCCTGCGCGATAACGTCTATGGCAATATCGAGGAAGACTCCCTGCGTCGAGATTTCACCATCAATGCCCTTTACTACACAGTGCAGGGCTTTGCCATTCATGACTACGTGGGCGGCATGGAGGATATCCGGCACCGGACCCTGCGCATGATTGGCGACCCGGCCCAGCGCTACCGCGAGGATCCAGTGCGGGTATTGCGGGCGATCCGGCTGGCGGTGAAGCTTGGTTTCGACATCGACCCTGCCACCGCGGCGCCGATTCGCGAGTGCGCTGTGCTACTGGAGTCGATCCCGCCAGCGCGTCTGTTCGACGAATGCCTGAAATTGTTTTTTTTCGGCAAGGCACTGGAAACCTATCTGATGCTGAAGGACTATGGTGTGTTTCAGATTCTGTTCCCCGCCACCGGCCACCTGCTGGACAAGGAGGAAGATGGCAGGATCGACCTGTTACTGCGACAGGCCTTCGAGAATACAGACGAGCGCATCAATCAAGGCAAGAGCGTGACGCCATACTTCCTGCTGGCAGCCATTCTCTGGCCACCCCTGCAACGGCAGTTTCAACAAAATGAGGCCATGGGCATGCCCAATATGCCAGCCATGCATGAGGCAGGGGAGAGCGTGATCCGGGCACAATTGGACCGGCTCAGCATCCCCAAGCGCTTCAGCATTCCGATGCGCGAAATATGGGAATATCAACTGCGCCTGCCGCGCCGCTCGGGCAAGCGCGCTCAACAATTACTCGGGCATAAGCGTTTCCGTGCCGCCTACGACTTTCTGCTGTTGCGAGAGAGCGCGGGCGAGGACATGGATGGTCTGGGCGCATGGTGGACTGCCTATCAGGAAGCCAACCCGGAGCAACGCGAGGCCATGCAGGCCGACATGGGCAAAGCCGGCACACCCAGCGGCAAGTCACGGCGGCGCCGTCCCCGGGCGGGACGCTATCGTTGACCGCAAGCGCGGTTCAGTCAACAAGAACAACAGGGCAACGTAACGTGAGCAACCTTATCAAGCCAGCGGACAGCCTGCCTCGCTACATCGTGGTGGAAGGCCCCATCGGAGTTGGTAAAACCAGCCTCGCCAAGCGCCTGGCGGCCAGTTTCAACTACGAAATGTTGTTGGAAAAGAGCGAGGAAAACCCCTTTCTTGACCGCTTCTACCATAACCCAAGGCAACATGCCCTGGCGACTCAGTTGTTCTTTCTGTTTCAGCGCGCCCAGCAACTTCAGGCCTTGCGCCAGGATGACCTGTTTGAACCGGTACGGGTGGCTGACTTCCTGATGGAAAAAGACCAGTTGTTTGCGCGCCAGAATCTTGATCCGGATGAATACCGGATTTACGAGAACGTCTATGGCCATCTCACCATCGATGCCCCCAGCCCCGATCTGGTGATCTACCTGCAGGCGCCGGTGGACGTGTTGCTGCGGCGCATTCAGACCCGCGGCATAGCCGCCGAACAACTGATCGACCGCCAATACCTGGTAAAACTGGTGGATGCCTACACCGAGTTTTTCCACTACTATGACAAATCAACCCTGCTGGTGGTCAACAGCGCCGACATCGACCTGGTGAATCACGATGCCGACTACGAACAACTGCTGGATTACATCCTGACCACCCGCACGGGCAGCCGCAACTACTACAATCCCCGTCCGTCATTGCTGTAAACCGGGATCACGAGGCTCGCGCTTGAACAAGATCACTCTCAATACCTTGCGGGACATGAAGGGCAAGGGCGAAAAATTCGTCTGCATCACCGCCTATGACGCCCTCTTCGCCGGGCTCTGTGCCAGTGCCGGCGTGGAGGTTCTGCTGGTGGGGGATTCCCTCGGCATGGTCCTGCAAGGCCACGATTCCACCCTGCCTGTGACCATGGACGACATGGTCTATCACATGCAGTGCGTCAAACGCGGCAACAAAGGTGCGCTGCTGGTGGCCGATCTGCCGTTCATGAGCTACGCCTCCGAAGCACAGACCCTGGAAAATGCCGCTGCCTTGATGCGGGCCGGTGCGCACATGGTCAAGCTGGAAGGCGGCGCCTGGATCGCCGAGTCCACCCGCCTGCTGACCGAACGGGGGATCCCGGTGTGCGCCCACATGGGTCTCACGCCGCAGTCCATCAATCGCATCGGAGGCTTCAGGGTACAGGGTAGAGACCCGGCCCAAGCCAACATGCTGATCGAGGAAGCGCGCATGCTGGAGCAGTACGGCGCCTGCATGCTGCTGCTGGAGTGCATTCCCGCCGATCTGGCGCGGACCATCTCAGAAACCCTCTCGATCCCGGTCATCGGCATTGGCGCTGGCCGGGATGTGGATGGGCAGATCATGGTACTGCACGATGTGCTGGGTATCTCTCCCATCACCCCCAAGTTCGTCAAGAACTTCCTGCCGGAGTCCAGCGACGGCATTCCTGGCGCCATCAAGGCTTATGTGAAGGCTGTGAAAGATGGCAGTTACCCAGGCAACGAACACAGTTATATCTGAACCATGGACTTCATTGATAACACCGCGACCCTGCGGCGAATTCTCCAAAGCCAGTGTCAGTCCGGCGCCCGCATCGGCCTGGTGCCCACCATGGGCAATCTTCATGCCGGTCATCTGCGCTTGATTGAAGCAGCACGTGAGTCCTGCTCCTATGTGCTGTCGACGATCTTCGTGAATCCCATGCAGTTCGGTCCCCAGGAAGATTTCGAGCGCTACCCCCGCACCCTGGAGGCTGACATGGCGCAACTCCGCGCTGCTGGCTGTAATGGACTGTTCGCGCCGGATGTTGCCACCATGTACCCGGATGGCCTGAACCAGCAGAGCCGTGTCAGCGTGCCCAGCCTTTCCGACCTGCATTGCGGCGCCAGCCGTCCCGGCCACTTCGACGGTGTCGCCACCGTGGTCTGCAAGCTGTTCAACCTGACCCAGCCCGATGCGGCCTTCTTCGGACTCAAGGATTATCAGCAGGTACTGGTAATCCGCAAAATGACCCGTGACCTGTGCATGCCGGTGGAAATCGTGCCGATAGCCACAGTACGGGAAGCCAGCGGCCTGGCCATGAGCTCCCGCAATGGCTATTTGAACCCGGAACAGAAAACCACTGCCGCCGGTCTCTATGCCACCCTGTGCTGGGCCAGCGACAAGTTGCGCGCCGGCACTCCCATCCCTCAGACAGAGGCTGCCGCCAGCGACCGCCTGCGGGACCTGGGGATGCAAGTGGACTACTTTCACATCTGCAACGCCCACAACCTCGCGCCCGCCGCCGCAGGGGACAGGGAACTGGTGCTGCTGGCCGCTGTCTTTATCGGCGGCACGCGCCTGATTGATAACCTTACTCTCGACCTGCCTGCCCAGTCCTGATCGAGCCACACGAATCCACAAGGCTTTACTACGTTATGAAGATTGGTATTCTCTCCAGAAACCGCAACCTCTACTCCACCCGGCGTCTGCTGGAAGCCGCCCGCGACCGTGGTCACGAGGTGAGGGTGGTGGATGTGCTCAAGTGTTACATGAACATCACCGCCAACGATCCCGTGGTGTTCTATCAGCATGGTGACACGGTGGAAGCGCTGCAGTTCGATGCGGTGATCCCCCGTATCGGCGCCAGCATCACCGCCTACGGCTGCGCCGTGTTGCGCCAGTTCGAGGTGGGGCATGTCTATTCCATCAATGAGTCCATTGCCATCAGCCGCTCCCGCGACAAGCTCAGGGCGCACCAATTGCTGGCCCGCAAGGGAATTGGTCAGCCAGTAACCAGTTATGCTCACTCCGCCAAGGCCACCGACAAGTTGATCGAGTCAGTGGGCGGCGCCCCCATCATCCTCAAGCTGACCCACTGCACCCAGGGCAATGGCGTGTTGCTGGCGGAAACCAAGAAGGCCGCCGAGGCTCTGATCAACGCCTTCCGCGGCATCGGCTCGGACTTCCTGGTGCAGGAATTCATCAAGGAAGCCGGCGGCTCCGACATCCGCTGCTTCGTGGTAGGTGGCAAGGTCTGCGCCGCCATGCAACGCACCGCCGCCAGAGGCGAGTACCGTTCCAACCTGCACCGTGGCGGCACCGCCCAGGCCATCAAGCTGACCCCGGAGGAACGGCGTCTGGCGGTGAAAGCGGCCCAGGTCATGGGGCTGGATCTGGCGGGGGTCGACATCATCCGCTCCGCCCACGGTCCGCTGGTGATCGAGGTGAACTCGTCCCCGGGACTTGAGGGCATCGAAGCCGCCACCGGCATCGACATTGCCCGCAAGATCATCGAATACATGGAGCAGGATTGTCAGTCCGGCCCCAACAAGCCCAAGGGCAAGGGGTAGACATGGGGAGAAAACCTCGGCAGAAGATGTTGGCGGGCACCCTGGAATGCGGCGACTTGCCTGAACTGGGCATTACCGGCCTGGCCATGCGGGTGGATACCGGCGCCGCGATTTCTTCGCTGCATGTGGACAATATGGAGGAGTTCAGGGATGGTGGCCGCCTGTGGGTGAGTTTTGACATCCACCCTGACTATCACAATGTCGACAAGGTGGTGCGGGTCAAGGCGCTGGTGCGCGGCCGCAAGAAAATCAAGAGTTCCTCCGCCGACTTGGAGAAGCGGCTGGTGATTTCCACGCCACTGACCTTGGGCGGCCATACCTGGACCATCAAGTTGACCCTGACCAATCGTGCCGACATGACCTACTTGATGTTGCTGGGTCGCGAGGCCATGGCGGGGCGCCTTGTCGTCGATCCTGCCGAAGAGTTCCTGCTCTCGCCCCCACCTCCCCTGTAGCGGCCAACCCGTCGCCTCTCCCCCTGTAGGAGCGAGCCCTGGTCGCGGCCTGTGGTTCTAGTTGGGTTCAGTGGTGTGTTTTGTGTTACCCATCCTTTGGTGGTCAGCTCTTGTGAGGTGTTCACGTTCTTTTTTGGTTGGTTTTGTCTTGTCACCCGCCCTTTGGTGGTCAACCAGGGAGCGGTACCCACGTTACTCTTGGTTGGTTTTTGTGTTGTGACCCGCCCTTCAGTGGCCAGCCCTTGAGCGGTGTCCACCTTCTTTTTTGGGTTGGTTTTGTCTTAGTACCCGCCCTTTGGTGGTCAACCAGGGAGCGGTCCCCCCTTCCCCCCGCCTTCAGCCTCCGGACGCCGCCAGGCCGGCGCTGCGGAACTCGTCGCTGCGCTCCTCAGACAGTCCTCGCTCGTTTCCGTCCTGACGACGCCCGGGAAAACGCTTCAAAGCGGGGGGAAGGGGGGAC
>JBJHAY010000043.1:8219-14761 GCA_050485205.1 Gammaproteobacteria bacterium | reverse complement strand
GTGCGCTGGGGCGCAGCGGCATCAGTGTCGAAGGCTACGAGGACTTCATCCAGACCGATGCCTCCATCAATCCCGGCAATTCGGGTGGTGCGCTGATCACTACCGACGGTCGTCTCGTTGGCATCAACACCGCCATAATCACCCCGGGAAGCGGCAATGTTGGCATCGGTTTCGCCGTGCCCATCAGCATGGCCAATGCGGTGGTGGATCAGCTGCTGGAGTTCGGCGAGGTGCGCCGTGGTCGCCTGGGAGTAGTTATCCAGGACGTCACGCCGGATCTGGCCACCGCCCTCGACCTGGATGTCACCGAAGGTGCGGTGGTATCCAGTGTCGAGCCGGATACTCCGGCGGAAAGGGCGGGATTGGAAGCGGGTGACATCATCGTCGCCGTCAACGGCAATGCAGTCAGCAATTCCAGTGCCCTGCGCAACCGTATCGGCCTGACCCGTGCTGGTGAGGAAGTGGAAATCAGCTATCTGCGCGATGGCCAGCGCCGCGATATCACCGTGGCCATTGGCGAGCGTCCGCAGACGGCGGAGGCGCCTGCCCAAAGTGACAGTGGCAGTGTGCTGCAAGGCGCGGAAGTTGCCAACCTGCCGGCCAATCATCCCCAATACGGACAGGTCAGTGGCGTGCTGGTCACCTCGGTGCAGCAGAACAGCCGGGCCGCCCGCAATGGTCTGCGTGCCGATGACATCATTGTTGCGGTGAACCGCGCCGCGGTCAGTGATCGCACGGCGTTGCTGGAGGCCGTGCGCGCCGCCGGCGCCGGCACCGTTGCCATGACAATATTGCGGGATAACCGCCAGTTTTTTCTGGTAATGCGATGACATCAATCAACCCGACTATTGTGCCAGTCTCCCTGCGGTGGTGGTCCCAGATCACACCCGGCTCCGTGCCCTGGTGAGGGGAGATCGGGACAATATCGGGATTTATTTGTGACGGAGGGTATGAAGATGAAAATCCAACACTTTTTGTTGCACGACATCCGCCGGCGTGCAGGCAGCGCCATGGCCATGCTGGCCCTGGGCTGGGGACTGAGTGCCAGTGTCCAGGCCGCGCCCGTGGTGATTCTGGAAGGCGCGGCCGAGGATGCCAGGTATGAAGACCGCAGTCAGGTGCGGGTGTCCGTGCTGGGCTGGTCCGAAGACGAGCAGGCACAGGCGGTTGTCCAGGGCTTTCGTGATTACGGTGACAGTGGTGACGTGGAAGCGTTCAATGGCTTGCTGCTGCAGCAACCCACCTTGGGCTATCTTTTTACCAAGGCGGCCACCGGTTACAGCATCAAATATGCCTATGTCGACCGGGATGGCACAGGTGAAAAGATGACGCTGCTGGTCACACCGGGGTTGAAAACCCGCAATCCAAGCTTGTGGAAGACCGCCAACGCAAGTGGCATTCCCTTCACCTTGGTTGAACTGAGCCGCAGCGGAGAGGAATATCTGATGCGGACTTCCCTGGATGCGGATATCAGCGTCGATACCAGTGGGCGTTTGACCTTGAGTGATGGCGATGCCGGGGTGTTTGCGGTAATGAAACAGAACGTCCCATTCATTGCCAGCGGTTCTTGAGCATTGCTGGCAGCGGACCCTGCCGGCAAGGGCTGTTGCCCTGGGCGGGGTCAGCTGTCACAACAAAGGTGCAGAGCTCATCTGGCTCCTTACTCCGCTTCAGGGCATCTTGACACCGCCCTGGGTTCCACTGTGATTAGAAATTCTGTGTTGATGGGCAGATGTCTGCTGATTCACAGGCTAGTGTCCTGTCCCATGAGTTTGCATGCTTTCAGCGAACTCATGAGACAGGACACTAAGCACCGGATGCCCTTGATCCCACCCTTGGGGTAGAATGCGCCCCTTTCAACCACCGCCCCTGAACCCCATGGAAGTCTTCGAAGCCATCTTCCCCATCGTCGCCATTGCCGCGCTTGGTTTCTTCATGCGCCGCCGGGACATTCTGGCGGAACCCGATGCGGCTGGCCTGGAGAGGTTCACCTTCAGTTATCTGATGCCGGCGCTGCTGTTCACCGGGGGTGCCACCGCCTCGCTGCCGGACAATCTGGACTGGCACTATCTGCTGGCCTTTTACCTGGCCGTGTTCGCGGTCTACCTGCTGGGCGTGGTCATTGGCAAGCTGGTCCATGGCTATGGAAGCGTGGCGCAGAGTGTGTTCGGCATGGGCGGTGCCTATTCCAATGTCACCGTGCTGGGGGTGCCGATCTGTGTCGAACTGTTGGGCGAGGGTGCCTTTCTGCCGATGCTGGTGATCATTTCGGTTCACAACATGATGATTTACGCCTTCGGCACCCTGCTGGCGGAACGCCGCACTGAGACAGGCGTCACCCTCGCCAGTCATGTCTGGAAAGTGGCGCGGGAAATGCTGCGAAACCCCATCAGTGGCAGTTTGATTGCTGGCCTGCTGGTGAATCTGCTGGGCATTCCCCTCTATCAGCCCTTGCTGGAAGCGCTGGGACTGTTGAGCCGCGCGGCAGTGCCCGCTGCCCTGTTCGTGGTTGGGGCGGCCCTGACCCGCTACCGCATCAGGGGAGAACTGGCCCCTGCCTGCGTCATCACCCTGCTTAAGCTGGTGGTGCTGCCGCTGATGGTCTGGGGGCTTATGTATCATGTATTCCAGATAGAGCCGCTGTGGGCCGCCACTGGCGTCATGCTGTCCACCATGCCGGTGGGCATCAGTGTCTATGTGTTTGCCAAGCGCTATGAAAGCTGTGAACCTCAGGTGGCGGGCGCCATCGTGCTGTCCTCCCTGCTGGCGGTGCCAGTGATCAGCGTTACCGCCTGGCTGCTCACCCCTGTGTAGGAGCGGGCCCTGCCCGCGACCTCTGACTTGGTGGCTGCTGTTGATCCGGGATAGCGACCTCTGACTTGGTCGCTGGTATTGCTCCAGGATAGAGAAGGCCTTGTTTTTCATGGGACATTGGTCAAGAATGGGGCTGCTTGGTCTACGCCATTCGGCCGCATAAAAAACAACAAGAGGAACCGCGTGTGCCCATTCCCTTCAAGCCCCTGTTCATAGCCACCCTCTGCCTGTCATGGCAAATCAGCCAGGCACAACCCGACAACAATGCTCCCGTGCCCAGAAATGCCGAGGGCAGGGTGTTGTTGCAGGGGGAAACTCCGGCGCAAAAAGGCGTGTGGGTGCCTCAGGCGCCGCTCGGCTATCCAGTGGGCATGTTGGGTGAGATTCCCTTCAAACCCTGGGCCAAGGGGCTTTACGATGCCCGCCAGCGCCATGAGTTGGAGCCGCACTCACGCTGCAAGGCCTCCGGCGCCGCGCGCCAGTTCATCACCCCTTACGGGGTGGAAATTCTGGAAGTGGCCCCGATCCAAAAGCTCTACATCTTCGATATTGGCGGTCCCCATACCTACAAGACGGTGCACATGGATGGCCGCGCCCATCCCGATGACCTGGAGCTTAGCAACTACGGTCATTCAGTCGGCTGGTGGGAGGGGGATACCCTGGTGATCGACACCGTGGGCTACAACGAGGATTTCTGGTTCGAGCGTCGTGGCCTACCCCACACTGACAAGTTGCGGACCATCGAACGTCTGACCCGTGTTGATGCGGGCACCATGCGCTACGAGATCACGGTAGATGACCCGGATGCCTATGAAGCCCCCTTCACCGGCGGTTTCAATCTGTTCTGGCGCGAGGGGGTGGAACTGTTCGAGTTCATCTGCCAGCAGGCCAACTATGCCCACGAACTGATGGTGGGGCAGGAAAGGGATTCGGTGGACCGTAGCAGCCCCATCATTCCTTGAGCCATAGAGGCTCAGGGGATATGCGCCAAGCGTGCTCTGGCGAGGTCCGGGACCGCTCGGCAAGACAAGCGCAAGACCAGTGGCCCGCAGCATCGGATCAAGCTAGCGCGTGGCAACGCTGGGCTCCCCAAGCAGGAATTCATGCTGTGCCTGGCTGCCCAGCCTGTTCAGTTACCGGCCAGTTCCTGGTACACGGTCTGCACAAAGCGCGCGGGATCGCCCCAGGTGGCATCGAATTCGGCGCTGGGAGCGGCGGCTATCACTTGTTCCAGGCTGTTGCCCGCAGCCACGAGACTGCTGATGCGATCCCTCACTGTCGCCACCATGCCGCGGTAAGCTTCGACTTCCCTTCTGCCCGTCACTTCGCCATTGCCGGCAATGAAGCGGGTATTGGCATCGGCCAGCGCCAATGCCAGGCCATTGGCCTCAATAAAGCCTTCGATGGTGCCACCGGCCACCACTGGATAGCGTTCCGGGCTGTAGATATCGCCCATGTGAATGACGTTGGCCTGCTCATAGTGAACGATGAGGTTGCTGGGTGAGTGGGCCGCGGGCACGTGCATGATGCGCACGGTTTCGCCATCGAAATGCAGGGTCATGCTGCCTGTGTCGGCGATGGTCAATACTGGCAGGGCCGCGTCGGGCGCGGGAGGCCCTCCACGCTGACCGGCCGCCAATACCGCCCGCACATCCTCATGGGCAATGATCACGGCTCCCCGTTCCCCATAGGCCAGGTTGCCCTCGGTGTGATCGGGATGCTCGTGGCCATTGATGAGAAAGGCCACCTCGCCACCGGAAACCTCTCGAATCATGGCGTGGATCTCCTCCGCCAGTTCCAGGCGCTTGCTGTCCACCATGAGGGCGCGGCCATTGCCGGCCAGCACGCTGATATTGGCGTAGCCGCCGCCGCTGATCATCCACACCTTGCCGTTGACGGCTTCGATGCGTGGTTCATCCTGGGCCAAGGCGAGGGAAGGCAGGAGGGAAAGGCATAGCAATCCCAGCCCGAATCTTGCGCCAGTCGTCCAGGGCCTGGTCCGGTGCGCCATCGCGACGGCATACTGGTGCAAGATGCGGGCGAGAAGTTTGTGCGGTTTGAGAGCAGTGGTCATCATGATCATCCAGTCTTGGTTTTGGTTATTGTTGTTGGCCCAGTAGTGTAAGTGATTGTCAGGGCGTCAGTGGCCATAGACCGATAATAAGCCAGTATTCACCCAATGGCAGCCTAAATTTCTGCAATTGACCCTTGATGGAAAACAGGGCCACAATCAATGGCCTCTGCCATCAATCGTGTGATGCCACCGGAATTGTACAACACGGATTCAGGCGCGGCATTGCGGATGGTTGGCAATAAAGTCAGAGCGGGGAAAGTTCATGAGGATAGTGTTCAATCATCTTAGTTGTATCGCCGCGGCCATGATGCTGATGCCCATGTTGGTGTTTGCGCAACAGGAGCAGACCAGGATCATCGTGCCCATGCCTGATTTTTCCGGCCCCTTGGCCGTCACTGAAACTTCCTATCCCTTTCTGCAGATCACTCGTACCCAGACAGCAGTGGATCTAGGCGCCCAGGGCTATGCGGAACAGGAATACCTGGTCAGCGGCCTGGCCAATACCTATGACTGGCATTCGGACGGGAATGTCACGCTACGCACCTCTGACGCGCCTTACACCACTCGCATCCTGGTGCGGAGGCCAGTGGATGGTGAGCGTTTCAGCGGTAATGTGATTGTGGAAACGGTGAACAATGCCCGCCGCTATGACTGGGCCTTCATCTGGGCACTTTCTCATGAATACTTCATTGCCAACGGTGATGTGTTCGTGGCAGTCACTCATACACCTGAAGCCATGGAGAGTCTGCAACTGTTCGACCCGCAACGCTATGCATTACTCTCCCTTGCCAATCCCACGCCTCAGGAAACCTGTGGTCCCCAGGATGAGGCGGCCAATGCCGAGGAAGGTCTGCGCTGGGATGTGATCAGTCAGGTGGGTGCCCTGATCAAGAGTGCAACGGGACCCCTGGCCGACTTGCCGGTCGAGCGGGTCTATGCCAGTACCCACACGCGCGAGTTGACCACCTATGCCAACGCCATCCACAAGATTTCCCGCCTCGGCGATGGCGCCATGGTCTATGACGGTTTCCTGATCAAGTCGGAATATGCCGAGGCCGACCGTATCCGCCGCTGTGATGCCACGCCAGCAGAGGGTGATCCCCGCCGTATTGTGCGCGATGCCGGCGTGCCTGTGATTCGTATCACTGGTCAGGGAGATGTGTTGGCCACCGAGGGCGTCCGGCGCGAGGACAGCGACATGGCCGGTGACCGCTATCGGCTCTGGGAGGTGGCGGGTGCCCCACATATGGACAAGATCTACTACCAGCATATGCCGGTGCCGGAAGACCAGGAAAAAGCGGGCCAAGCTGGGTTTCTTGCCAATTGGCCCATGGCCTATGCCTGTACCCCGGATATCGATCTGTTGGATTTTCCGGTGATGCGCCATGCGGTCAACGCAGGCTTTGCCGCGCTGGATGCCTGGGTCAGGGAAGGGCGTCCGGCTCCCCGTGCCGAACGCATCGGCGTCCAAAACGCGGGCATGGTTTCGGCATCCATCATCACTGACGAGCACGGCAACGCCGTTGGTGGAGTACGCAGTGCCTATCTGGATGTACCTGATGCCACATACCTGGTCCACAGCCCCGGTCCGGCGGTGTGCCGCAACCTGGGGCAACGTTTGCCATTCACATGGGCCAAGCTGGAAGCACTGTAC
>JBJHAY010000043.1:0-8209 GCA_050485205.1 Gammaproteobacteria bacterium | reverse complement strand
CTGTACGGCAGTGCCGCCACTTACCAATCCCGGTTCGAGCAGGCGCTGAAACGCTTGGCTCAAGAGAGATGGCTGACTGACCATGATCTGATGACCATACTGCGGCCTTGATCGATTCATGGCGCATCACGCCCTCACAATAGTGGAGCAATAGTGGAGTAAGAGCGGTAGAATCCCCTGCTGCCTTGGTTGAATAGGAAATACCATGTCGACACTCATCAAGTATTCGGTAGTACTGTCCTGTCTAGTGCCGCTAATCTGTTCGGCACAAGTGCTGGAGGTCAGGCCTGGCCTTTGGCAGCATCAACTTGAGATCAGCAGTGAAAGTGGCCAGTTGGAGCAGATGCTGGCGCTGGCGCGGATGCAGATGGCCATGTTGCCGCCGGCGCAACGCACGGCAGTGGAAAACATGCTGTCCAGTCAGGGCATCAGCATGGATTTTGAAAACCAGTCGTTCCGGAACTGTGTTTCCAGCGAAGAAACCGCGCTTGATCATTTCACTTTGATGGAGGGAGTCGAGTGCAGCAAGTCCAGTGTCACGGAATCCGCGGCCGGCACCCGCTTTCAATATGACTGCGGCAGCGGTCATGGCGAGATTGTGCTGCATGACGACAGCAACTACTCCGGAAATTCCCGGATGACCCTGATGCTGGCGGGCCAGAGCGAAGTCCTGAGCATCGCGCATCGGGGGCAATGGGTTGAGGCCAGTTGCGCGGTATTGGGGCAGTGAGCGTTGCCGGTCCCGGCATTCAGGTAGACATTGTGTGCTATTGAATGCCGGGCCAGCGCGGGCCACGTGAGAGCAAGGCTGTTGTTTCAGTCCTGATTATTCAATCTCAACGGGACAGGGGATCAGGCCGAATCTGGAACTGCACGATCTTGCCCTTCATCCCCTTGCCGCCTTCAATATGCCATACCAGGTGGGTGCCGTAGTTGGCCCACAGGCTGCGGCCTTTCCAGCCCAGCGCCGGGTCGTCGATGCGACCGTCCAGTCCACGCTGATAGAAGCCCAGGGGGTAGGGTACCCGCAGCCGGGTCCACTCCCCACTGTCGGGGTCCAGGGCAATCAGGGAGTCGGAGTTGGAGCCGGTCATGATCGGCGTGTCCTTGCCCAGGCCTATCACATCATGCTGATCCACCCAGTTGTAGTAGTGGAAATCCGCCGGGATGTCGGTGCCGGGATAGGTGGGGCCGTCGGTCTTCCACAGGGTCCAGCCTTCCGGGCAGTGAGTGCCCTTGTCGGTGCCGGGGCCGTTCAGTTGCGAGCACTGGCCGCGGTCGAAGCGGGCGAAGTGGCTGCTGGCCGCGAGGGCGGTCCAGACCACGCCATTGGTCTCAATGTCGATGCCCCGGGGATCGGTGCCTGGGTCCAGTACTTCATAGACCTCGGTGATGCAGGTTTCCGGAGGATTGTTGCCGCGGTCCAGCCGCACGATGTAACCAGGATAGGATTCCGCCGCGCCCCATACCACGTCGGGATTTTCGGGATCGGGGATCACCGCGTACAGGTTGTAGCGCACTTCGGTGTCCAGGCTGGGGTCGGGATTGGGGTCATTGGGCGCGTTCCAGGGCTTGGTGATGACACCGTCGCCATTGGTGTCCACCACCTGTGGGCACCAGCCCTGGGCCAGTTGTTCGTCACCGGTTTCATCCCACACCTTGGTGTCGATCCAGCCGAAGATGGGGCCACTCAGTTCGTTGAAGTAGAGGGTGCGTGCCTCGTTGTTGGCGAACTGTAGATGGTGGGTGGAGAAACAGGTGTCGATGAGGCCGAATTCGCCGGTGGCGGGGTCATAGACCGAAGCCTGGCGTCCACTGCGGGACAACGGGTAGTACTGGGCATATTTGTGGCTGGAACCTTCCCGGCACCAGGTGGGTTGGTCGTTGCGAATCTTGGAGGTAATCCACACCCGTCCCAGGCTGTCCATCATGGGATTGTGGGGGTCGGCGGGATTTTCCACGCCCCACAGATGTTGTTCACCCCAGAAATTGGAGGGGCGGCCAGGGGGCGGGAAGCGGCTGTTGACCTCCCTGGGATCCTCGCGGGTGGGAATGGTGATCTTGTAGTTGTCATTGGTGATGGGGTCCACCACCTCCAGGGTGCCATGGCCGGAGGAGACCGCGTAGATGGGGCCGTAGGCATTGACCGTGGGATTGTTCTTGTCGGTGGCGATTTCGTCATGCATGAAGTCGTGGTCGCCGCCGATGTCGCGCAAGGTCAGCACCACGTTGCGCTCGATGCCCTGGGGGCGGGCGGGTTGCGGCGGCACCGCGCCGTCCGCAATACGGTTGGTCCAGTCGGCGAGGATGCGCAGCATGCCTTCGCGGCCCAGGCCGACGAAGGAGCCGTACATGCCACCGCCACGCACGCCCAATTGCAGGCGGTAGTCCCAGGCTTCCTCCGGGGTGTCGAAGCCCAGGTGATCCATGTGGCTCAAGGTGCGGGTGATCTCGTTGCCCTGTTGGTGACAGAAATGACAACGGGACTTGTATTCATGAACCCACTCCTTCTGGGTGTGAATGTTGGCTGAGAAACCATTGCCCTGGGGGCCGGTGCCGGGGAACATGTCCTCGGTGGGAATTTCCAGCAGTGAGAACCAGTAATCCGGTGGATAGACCTTGGCCGCTTCCTGGGGCGTGGCGGCGATCACCGCGTTCAGGTCCAGCTCAGTGTCGCCTGGACGGCCCTTCATGGGCATGGAATCCTTCAGTCCATAACCCCGCACCCAGACGTTGTAGGTGGCCTCGGGCAGTTGCGGCAGGGTATAGCGGCCCTCGTCGTCTGTGACCACGATCTTGATGTAATAAGTATTCAACTCATTGGTTTCGGCGATCACCCAGACCCCGGCTTCAGGGCCCTCGCTACTGGTGACGCGGCCGCTGATATAGCCTTCGGGATATTGTCTTTCGTTGTGCAGGGGGGCTTGCGCATGAGTGATGCTGGTAAACAGGAGCAGGCACAGGACATTGAGGTACCAGGTGTGCTTCATGTTGCCTCCGGGGCGACCCTTGGCGGGTTCTTGTTGAGGTGCGAAGGACGACTATAACTGACGGATACTGATGTGTATAGCCCGGATATTGTCAATATCTGTCGGCAATTTATCCTGGTCTGCATGATATGGATCAAGGCTTCCTGTTTCCATGGAAGACCTGGTCGTTTGTCGTGGACACAATGCCTGTTTATCTTTCATCTCAACCAGCAGTCGGTTCAGCTATGTCTTCGGATCAGCCAGGTGCAGTCAATAAAGCACGAAAAGAATTGGCCCTGACACAGGACAGGCTCAGGCAGATACAGCGGGTGGCCCGCTTCGGTTTCTGGGATTGGGATATCGCCAGCGGTAATCTGTACTGGTCGGATGAGATATATACAATCTTTGGTTTGCCCCAGTCAGAATACAAGCCAACCTATCAGGCATTTCTTGAAGCTGTCCATCCAGAAGACAGAGAGAAGGTGGAACGGGCGGTGGAGAAAGCGCTTGCGGACAATGCCAGGTATGAAGTGGAGCACCGAGTAAAACGACTCGACGGCCACATCATTCATGTGCGAGAGGAGGGTGAGGTGATCTGTGATGTCACCGGCAAACCCTCGCGCATGCTGGGCACGGTGGTGGATGTGACCAGACGGCGGCGGGCAGAGGAAGCTTCCAGAGAGAGTGAGCAGCAGTTCAGGATCATCTGGGAGTCTGTCAGTGAAGGCATGATGACAGTGGATGATGAAGGTGTGATATCACGAATCAATCCAGCTGCCACCAACATGTTCGGCTATGCAAAGGATGAGCTGCTTGGACAGCAGGTGGAGATTCTGGTGCCACCACACCTGCGGCAGGGCCATGTAACGTTGCGCCGGGACTATCAACTCAGACCTGAGTCCTACCACAGACGCGATATCATGGACTCGGTGATAGACCTTGCCGCCGTGCGCAAGGATGGCAAGCACCTGCCGGTGCGTATTTCCCTGATTCCAGTAGTCATGCAAGGAGTTCGGGAAACCTTGCTGACCATCGTTGAAACGTCCACCCGGCAACTGCTGGAGAGAAAGTTGCGGCAAGCGGAAAAGCTGGAGGCCATTGGCAGGCTGGCCGGGGGTATTGCCCACGACCTCAACAATATTCTTACGGCGGTTATCGGTTACACCGATCTCTGTGCCACATCGCTCGGCCCCTCCCATCACTGTCAGATCTATTTGCGCGAGGTTGCCAAGGGTGGTGACAGGGCGAAGAAATTGGTGGGGAACATGTTGGCCTTTACCCGCCAGCAGGTGCTTGAGCCGAGGTTGCTGGATATCAATGTGGGCCTGAAGGACATGGAAAAAATGTTGCTGGGCCTGATCAAGCCAAGTGTCGACCTGGTGCTGGATTTGAAATCTGGACTCCACTTGGTGTATGTGGATCCGATACAACTGGTGCAGGTGATGACCAATCTGGTGGTCAATGCAGATCATGCCATGCCGGCAGGAGGGCGGCTGCTCATTTCCACCAATAATCTTTCGTTCCAGGAAGAGTTCATGACTGCCACTGGGCCAACCACTCCAGGACGCTACGTGGAGGTGCTGGTGAATGACAGTGGTGAAGGCATCAGTGAGAAAATGATCAATAAAATTTTTGATCCATTCTTTACCACCAAGACCACGGACCAAGGCACTGGCCTTGGTCTGTCCACCGTCTATGGCATCATGCGGCAGAGCAGGGGTGCCATTTCCGTGTTCAGCAAGGAAGGACTGGGTACCACTTTCAGGCTTTTTTTTCCTGTTGCTGATTCCAGAATTCTGGAGCAGGAGGTTCCGGTCGATGCCAATTCCCGGGAAACCGGCAATGAAATGATTCTGGTTGTTGATGACGATGCTGGAGTCCGGTCATTGGTCAAGCGTATTCTGGTTCAGCAAGGCTATGGTGTTCTGGAGGCGAGTGATCCCGACACGGGGCTGGATTTGCTGGAGTCCTGCCCGGATGTCCGCCTGGTGATTTCGGACGTGGTAATGGGAGGCATGTCAGGGCATCAGATGAAACGTCTGATTCAGTCTCGTTATCCACACCTTCGGGTCTTGTTGATGTCTGGTTACATTACCCAGGTGGTGATTGCGGAAACCGATGACGGTGAACAGGAGTCTTACCTGGCTAAGCCATTCACCGGCAAGAAACTGGTGGAAAAAGTCCAGGAACTGTTATCCAAGGGCAGCTGATTGTGATAATGGCGCCCTGGAACACTGCGGCAATATCCGGGCTAGCCTCGGGCTTGTGTTCACGCCGAGCCTATTTTATTGTCTCGCCCCTGGGAATGGACGTGGCAACAATGGGGGAGAATCAAAATGAGCACAACCAGCCGTCATCTCAATAACCTGCTTGTCGGGTGTGTACTATGCTTGTTACTGCTGCTGTCTGCCTGTTCCGATACTGGCGATGATGCCGTACCGCAAGCTGCCACCACAACCCAGCTCCCGACGCCGGTAATCGGCACTGCTGCCGTCAATGCCGAACGCCTGCTCAATGCCGACCAGGAACCCGGTGTCTGGATGAGTCACGGCCGCGATTACTCGGAACAACGCTTCAGCCCCCTCGACCAGATCAATCGTGGCAATGTCGCCAGCCTGGGACTGGCCTGGTTTGCCGATCTGGATACCCGCCGTGGCCAGGAGGCCACCCCCATCATGGTGGATGGGGTGATCTACATATCCACTGCCTGGAGCAAGGTCAAGGCCTATGACGCCGTCAATGGCAGTGTGTTGTGGGAATATGATCCGCAAGTGCCGGGCGAGTGGGCGGTGAATGCCTGCTGCGACGTCATCAATCGTGGCGTCGCGGTGTGGGAAGGCAAGGTCTTCGTTGGCACCATCGACGGCCGTCTCATCGCGCTTGATTCCGCAACTGGCGCGGTGATCTGGGATGTCTACACCATCGACCGCGACAAGCCCTACTCCATCACCGGTGCCCCCAGGGTGGTGAAGGGCAAGGTGCTGATCGGCAATGGCGGCGCCGAATTTGGCGTGCGCGGCTATGTCTCCGCCTATGATGTGGATTCCGGCGCACTGGCCTGGCGTTTCTACACGGTGCCCGGCAACCCTGCCGAAGGTTTCGAGGATCCCATTCTGGAAATGGCGGCGGAGACCTGGCGCGGCGAATGGTGGCACATCGGCGGGGGCGGCACGGTGTGGGATGCCATCGTCTACGATCCGCAAACCGATCTGCTCTATGTCGGTACCGGCAACGGCTCACCCTGGAACCACACCCTGCGCAGCCAGGGCGAGGGCGACAACCTGTTCCTGGTATCCATTGTTGCCCTCAACCCCGATGACGGCTCCTATGTCTGGCATTACCAGGTCACCCCAGGCGAGACCTGGGACCACACCGCCACCCAGCCCATCATGGTGGCCGACCTGGTACTTGATGGCATGACACGGCGGGTGTTGATGCAGGCGCCCAAGAACGGCTTTTTCTACATTCTCGACGCGGCCACGGGGGAACTGCTGTCCGCCGAGAAGTTCGCGCCAGTGACCTGGGCCGAACGCATCGACATGGAAACCGGCCGCCCGGTGGAAAATCCGGAGGCCCGCTATGACCGCACCGGTGAGCCGTGGACCTCGCCCTACGGTCCCAATGGTGCCCACACCTGGCATTCCATGTCCTACAACCCCGGCACTGGCCTGGTCTACATTCCGGTACAGCACGCCGGTTTCACCTATATACATCCCGAGGAATACAGCCCGAGACCCATCGGCACCAACCTGGGCCTCAACATGGCGGACGGCGCCATGCCCCAGGATCCTGGCATCAAGGCCGAGATTCTCTCCACCATCAGCGGCGAATTGTTGGCCTGGGACCCGGTCAACCAGCGCCCGGCGTGGAGCGTGGAACGGGCCGGCCCTTCCAATGGTGGCACTCTCACCACCGCCGGTGGCCTGGTGTTCCAGGGTACCGGTACCGGTGAGTTCCAGGCCCTGGACGCGGCCAGCGGTGAGCTGCTTTGGTCCAGCCAGGTGCAGACCGGGGTGATTGCCGCGCCCATCAGCTATGAAATCGACGGCATACAGTACGTGGCTCAGGTGGTGGGCACCGGCGGCTCCTGGTCGCTGCCCGCCGGAGAAGCCGGCTCAGTGGGCAATGATCTGCCCAACATTTCCCGGCTCTTGGTCTATCGGCTCGGGGGCGAAGTGGCCTTGCCGCCAGCACCGCCGCGGCAGGCGCTGGTGCTTGATCCGCCGTCCCAGGACAGCGTGCCTGGTGACATCGAATCCGGGCGTGTGCTCTATGCCAACTTCTGCGGTGCCTGTCATGGCGACGCCGCTGTCAGCGGCGGCTTGCTGCCGGATCTGCGCTACACCCCCGTGTTGAGCTCGGCGGAACTGTGGCGCCAGATTGTGCTGGAAGGTCTGTTATCGGCCAACGGCATGGTCTCCTTCGCCGCCGTGGTTGATCAGGATGGCGCCGAAGACTTGCGGGCCTTCCTGGTGTTCCGGGCGCACGAGACTTTGCAGTACCAGCAGCAGTGAGATAGAACTCCATGGCAATTCGCCTGACCCATGGAGTACTTGTAGCTGCCGACAGGCTGCCCACTGTAGGAGCGAGCCCGGCTCGCTCCTACAGCAGGATGGCGGCAAAGGGGTCTGGTTCAGGGTGAGGACACTTCCAGCCGGCCCTGCAAACGGAACATCAAGCGATAACGATCTTCACCCTCCCGCAACAAGGTCAGGATGCCGGACAGTTCCACATCGGGCATGTCCAGTGAATCGTGCTGTTTGAACCAGACTGACGAGGCGCTGCCTGTTCCCACGGCTTCACTGTCCACCTGCCATCCCTGTTCCAGCAGTTGCAGGGCCACATGGTCCTGCATGGTTCCAATGGCGACACCTGCAAGGCTTATGGCAAGGGGTGAGTTCAAATCCATGCTGGCATATTGCACAGAGCTGTTGATGCTGGCGGACCCAGACACAGCGAACACATTTGGTCCCGGAAATTGGGAGCCGGGCAGTTGACCGGGCAAGGTCAGGGTGGGCATGTGGCTCAACATGAAGTTCATGAGTGTCTGATGTGAGTTGCCCTGGTTCACTTGCTGCTGACAATCAGGTACGCCGCGTATCCCAAGCTCACCGCCAATCGACTGCATTGGTATTCGCTGCTCGGTGAGTCTGGCATGCACCCGGTATTCCGCGTTTTCCCCAGTCATGGTGCGGACTTCCAGCATCCCGTGGTTGTCATGACAGAGACGAATCAAGTAC
>JBJHAY010000042.1:0-14808 GCA_050485205.1 Gammaproteobacteria bacterium | reverse complement strand
ACTGAGCCAGGCAAAGCCCCGGATCACTGAGGACTGTGCCTGTTGCTGCTCTGACCTTTCCGCCGCATAGCGGTCCATCATGGCACTGCCGGCGGCCTCGTTTTCATAGGAAACCAGGCCCCGGTAATTGATGGGAAGATCTTCCTCCCGCTCCACGCCATATTCGGCCAGCACCTGCTCCCGCAGACTGGTGAAGGCCGGGTCATCGACATTGTGACTATCCCCCAGGCGGCGCATCTCGTCATGAATCATGATGTCCACTTCCGCCAGGGTGGGAACCGGTACCAGGGCCGCCGCCATATCCGCCGCCACTCTGGGCATCAGCACGCTGGTCAAGGCCCAGGCACTGATCAGGAGGGTGAGGGCGGCGCGGGGCGTGTTGGCCAGGGCCGAAGCCAGTACAATGGCAAGCACCCAGAAAGCCAGATAAAGCCCATAGCCCGCCAGCATCATCAGCACCGGGACCATGGACTCCCTGCCCGTGATCACCAGCCAGAAAGAAGTGAACAGCATGGGCAGCAAGGCGACTCCGGCGATGGCACCCAGGGCCAATGTCTTGCCTGCCAGCAGACTGCGTGGGGAAAGCCCCTGGGCCAGCAGTTGGGTCAGAAAACCGCCCCGCCGTTCCCTTGCCACACTGGCGAAACCGATCAGGATCAGCAGCAGCGGCACCAATACCTGCAGGGTAAAGGCCGGTGACAGCATGCCAAAGCGGGTCAGGATGGAAGTCTCCCTGGCCTCGGCAAAGGTGGCGGTGTTGCGGCGATGGCCTTCGAGAAAAATGGAATGTCCGGTAAAGGGGTCCACACCGGGATCAATCACGGCAAGAGGCGCGGGCACCCTGAACACATAATGGCCATAATGCACCATGCGATGGGGATGGCGGTCGGGCTGGCTGCGGAAGGTTTCGTCGGCTTCCTGCTGGTAGGCTTCCCGCCGCGCTGCCTCACTACTCTGCATGAACGTTGAAAGCAAGGCGGAGACCAGCACCAACAGCAGCATCAGGACAAAAGCCAACTGGGCCAGGCGGGTGCGCCCCAGATGTGTCCATTCACCAGTAGCAACCGCCCAATGCTGCTTCATGCCTGATCCCTCCCGCTGAAGGCGTGTTTCACCGCCTCCAGATCAACACTTTCCAGAGTGCCATCCACCGCCTTGCCTGCCTCGAAACTGGCTACCAATCTGCCGTCCCGCAACAGCCCCACCCGGGTAGCCACTTCGCAGGCGCTGAGCAGATCATGGGTCACCATCAGGATGGCCACGCCCCGATCCCGCAGGCTGAGCAACAGGCGATTGAAATCCTCCACGGCCACCGGGTCCAGGCCGGAGGTGGGCTCATCCAGCAAAAGCACCGGCGCCTGCCTCAGCAAGGCCAGCGCAATCGCCACCTTCTGGCGCATGCCCTTGGAAAAACCAGCCGTGCGCCTGTCCCAGGCCTCTTCCTGCAGGCCCACGGTCCTGAAAGCCTCATTGATAGCCTCATCGTCGGGGCTCATGCCGGCCAGCACCAGGAAGTAATGCAGGTTCTCGCGGGCACTAAGATGATCATAGAGCATGGCATTTTCGGACAGATAAGCCAGGGAAGCCCTGGCAATTTCCGGTGACAGGCCGGTGGAAACGCCCATCACCGCCACCGACCCCCGCTCCGCTTGCAGCAAGCCGATACAGGTGAGCAGGGTTGTGGACTTGCCGGCACCATTGCCTCCCAACAGGGCATAGATTTCACCAGGCGCGACACTGAAACTCAGATCGGCAATCACCGGCCTGCCACCTCGGCTGACAGACAGTCCCTTGGCCTCCAGGGCCGGCGCTTCATATTCTTGTGTCAACATCAGAAGTTTACCACCATCGACACTCTTGCCCGCTGGGGCATGCCAGGCTCAATCCAGAGTTGCGAAAATGAATTTGTAAAATATCTTTCGTTCAATAAATTATCAATCTCCCCCACCAGGGTAATCCGTTCACTGGGCCGATAAGACACGAAGGCACGCAACAAGGTATAGTCAGGCAACATGAAATCGGTGGCCACTTCTCCCAGGCGCTTGCCCACATAGAGCACACCTCCCCCTGCCGTCAGGGTGGCACTGCCCAGATTGAAATCCTGGCTCAGTTGGCCGCTGAAGGTCTGTTTCGGCACATTCAGCAAGGCCGCCCCGGCGGGAATCTGCAGACCAAAATTGGGGTCCAGCATGGCATTGCGGGTCTGGGCATCCACATAGGCATAGGAGAGCATGAAGTCCACTTCTCCCAAGCGACCACCCAAGTCCACTTCCAGGCCCTGACTGCGCGCCTCTCCCAGGGTCATGGAAAAGCCGGGATTGACCGGGTCTCCGGAGAGAATGTTGTCCTGAGTCTGGTGAAACAGCGCAACTGTACCGAACACGTCGCCTCCCAAGAGTTCGAACTTGAGGCCCGCCTCGGTGGAACGACTGGTATTGGGCCGGAAACCGGCACCGCTGAAATCAGCACCGGCAATAGCCCTGAAGCCTTGACCATAACTGCTGTAGAAGGCCACTGCATCACTGATGGCATAGACCAGTCCGAACTGAGGACTGATCCGGTTATCCGACTGTCTCAAGCCAGCAGCGGCAAGCCGATCATCCATCCGCTGTGAGAAATCGTCGTAGCGAAGCCCGAACCTGACCTGCAGGGCTTCTGTCAGATTGACCTGGTCCTGCAGGTAAATACCAGTCGCTTTCAGCACTTCCAGCCTGTCGGTCAAGGGACTGACGGCTGGCAGCGGAAATTGTCCATACACAGGCTCGTAGACATCCAGCACGTAGGATTGCTGCGGCGTTGGCGACGCGCCCAAAGTGGGCGCGCGATAACGCATGAAGACCTGGTCATTTTTGAAACTGTCGGTATCCATGCCCAGCAGCATTCTGTGGGACAGGCCACCGGTATCGAAACGGCCCGCCACTTCAGCCCGCAACACCCAGTAATCCGCATCATAGTCCCGGTGGCGCCGCTGGCGGGTCAAGGTACGGCCATCACGGTTCAGCAACTGTCGGCTGCCAGTCAGCTCGGGTTCGGTGGAAAAACCTTCCAGGGAAGTGCTGCGATGATTGAAACCCATCAGCAAGTCCCAATCCTGGTTGAAATCATGGCGCAACTCGAACTGGTGGCCCAGCACCTCCGCTTTCATATTGCCATCCCCCGGCTCACCCAGGAAACGGCTGCGGGGCAAGCGCCCGAGATCTCCCTCGATGGCCACCACGCCTCTGTCAAAGGGGACTTCCTGGCGCGTGGCTTCCAGTTCATAGAGCAAACTGGTGTTTTCCCCCAATCTGAAGAAAGCGGAAGGGCTGAAGCCATAGCGCAGGGTATTGACGGTATCACGGAAACTGCCGGCATCCTCGTAAAAGCCGACGAAACGCAGAGCGGCGGTGTCCTCGATCCAGTTGGTGGCATAATCCACATCCGCGCGATAGGCATCGAACTGGTCTGCGGACAGTCGCAGTTGTCCTGCCGCCACCCCAGTGGGACGCTTGGTCACCAGGTTGATGGCACCGCCGGGTTCGCCGCGACCGAACAGGGCCGCCACCGGGCCCTTGAGCACTTCCACACTCTCGATGCCGGAGATATCGCGGGAGCCGCCGAAACCCCGCCCGGCATTGAAGCCGTTCACCAGGTAGTTGCTGGGCAGGTTTTCATCACCCACGAAACCGCGTACCGCAAAGCTGTTCCATAACCCGCCGAAGTTATTCTGGCGCGCCACCGACGCCGACAGATCCAGGGCCTGGCTGAGGTCGCGCACACCTGCGCGTTCCATGGTCACCGTGTCGATGACCTGGATCGATTGCGGCGTTTCCATGGCCGTGAAATCCCCCCGGTAGGCGCGACGCTGCTCCAGCACCAGGATCTCTTCCACGATGGCATCCGCAGCAAAAGCCGACATCATGGGAGAAAGCATGACCGCCAGGGCAAGTCGGGACTTATAACGTGGTTTTCCAATCAGGCATGTTATGTGACGAAGGGATTGAAGTTGAGGCATCCTGGCGGCTCCGGGTAAAACGTTATAATGTATCAGAAGCAAATTTCATGTCAATGACCTGCCTTCAGTCGATCTGCTTTCATCCAAACCAACCTTTGTCTACTCCCACATCAATAATGCCGAGGTTCATGAGTGCTCTATTCCGGCAGGGAGGTGGAGCTACTGGCACAAGACAGGAGCCACGTGGAACGCGAAATTTGATCTCCACGATAGACGAAACAAAGCAGGCTGTTTATTCTTGCTTGCCTATCCATCCACTTTCCCGATGGCCGGGGATGGCTGGCAACCCCAGGCTAACTCATTGAAATCCATTCCATGAACCCAATTCTGCGCAGCTTCCTGACCCTGGTCGCCTTCCTGGCCAGCGTGGTGTTCGTTCAGTTGTTTTTGTTGCTGTGGTTGCCGGATTCTCTGGCACTGGTGGCGACACTGCTGGCCTGGCCCAGCGCCTGGTGGGTGGCGTGGCGGGTCTGGTTCGGCCTTGTCGATCCGGAACGTGGTCTGGGTGTCAGTGTCGGGATATTGCAGCTTGTCCGCATATGCAGTAGTATGCGCCCCCCAACGACGCACCTGGATACCTGACCGATGTAAGCCTTACACCCCGCGAACCATTACAGTCATTCCCCTATTCGCGGGAGGCCTGATCGTAGTTGCGTCTTTCTGCTCCGTTCAAACGGGGCAAACCATCCTTTCTGTTCCCTGGGTCGGAGAGACGCATTGACATTTGCGTGCCCTCCCCTAATGCCGTCCAAACAGTCGGCGTCAACAACGGAACACGAATCTTGATGAATTCCATAAAACAGGACTGGTTCTCGAACGTCCGCAATGATCTGCTGGCTGGCCTTGTGGTCGCGCTGGCGCTTATCCCCGAAGCAATCGCCTTCTCCATCATCGCGGGTGTTGATCCCAAGGTCGGCCTCTACGCTTCCTTCTGCATTGCCGTGGTGATCGCCTTTGCCGGCGGCCGCGCGGGGATGATCTCGGCTGCCACCGGCGCCATGGCGCTACTGATGGTGACCTTGGTCAAGGATCACGGCCTTCAGTACCTGCTTGCAGCAACAATACTCACCGGCGTCCTTCAGATCCTTGCCGGCTGGATGCGCCTGGGTACCCTGATGCGCTTCGTATCACGCTCTGTGGTCACTGGCTTCGTCAATGCACTGGCAATTTTGATCTTCATGGCCCAGCTACCAGAACTCACCAATGTGACGTGGCATGTCTACGCCATGACAGCGGCGGGACTGGTCATCATTTATGGCTTTCCTTACATCACCAAGGCGGTCCCTTCACCACTCGTGACCATTGTAGTGCTGACCGCGGTGGCGCTCCTGATCGACCTGGACATCCGAACCGTGGGAGACATGGGGGCACTGCCAGACAGCCTCCCGGTTTTCCTGATCCCCGATATCCCGCTCAACTTCGACACACTGGCCATCATCCTCCCTTACTCGCTGACACTGATGGCTGTCGGCCTGCTCGAATCACTGATGACCGCAACCATCGTCGACGACCTGACTGACACCAAAAGCAACAAGAATCGTGAGTGCGTCGGCCAGGGTGTAGCCAACATCGCCTCCGGCTTCATTGGTGGCATGGCGGGCTGCGCGATGATCGGTCAGTCGGTGATCAACGTGAAATCCGGCGGGCGTGGCCGGTTGTCGACGCTCGCTGCCGGTATCTTCCTGCTGCTGATGGTGGTGTTCCTCGGCGAGTGGGTCGGTCAAATTCCTATGGCCGCACTGGTCGCCGTGATGATCATGGTATCGATTGGCACCTTCAACTGGAGTTCCATCAGAAATTTGCGCGAGCACCCCAAGAGTTCCAGTGTGGTCATGATCGCTACGGTCGTCGTCACTGTCGCCACCCATGATCTGGCGATGGGCGTGTTGACCGGCGTACTGATCTCTGGCTTCTTCTTTGCGCACAAAGTGGGGCAGATCTTGCGTGTTGGCTCGCTGGCGGAGAATGACGGTCGCGCTCGCACCTACTCCGTGTTCGGCCAGGTGTTTTTCGCCAGTGCCGATAGTTTCATCAACGCCTTTGATTTCCGTGAAGTCATCGAAAAAGTTCGGATTGACGTCAGTCGAGCGCATTTCTGGGACATTACCGCCGTGAGCGCACTGGACAAGGTGGTTCTGAAATTTCGCCGGGTAGGCACGGAAGTTGAAGTGATTGGCCTGAACGAGGCCAGCGCAAACATGGTGGGCAAGTTCGCCGTGCATGACAAAGGCGTTGCCGGCGATATTCTTATGGGGCACTGAGAAAGGCAAGCAAACAGCTCGCATCGCCCAAAAATATCCTGGACACAGCGGGCTCTGACGCACCATCATCTCTGACTCCCGGCGATACGGCAATAACCTTCAAGGGAATAGCGACATGGTGATCTACGGCGTGGCAATGCTGGCATCCTGCCTGCTGGCTGGACTGGCGGTGGGTGAAATCCTCGGCTGGCTCTTGGGCATTCCCGCCAATGTGGGCGGGGTCGGCTTCTCCATGCTGATGCTGATCATCCTGTCGCATCAATTGCGATCCCGCGGACTGCTCGGCCCCCTTGCCGAGCAGGGCGTGTTGTTCTGGAGTGCCATCTACATTCCCGTGGTGGTTGCCATGGCCGCCAGCCAGGATGTGGTGGGAGCCGCTCGCGGCGGCTTGGTGGCGGTGCTTGCCGGGACGTTGAGTGTGGCCGCCTGCTTCGCGCTGATTCCTGTCCTGAGTCGACTTGGCACAAAAGATGCGTCCGATCCCTCGACTGAGAGCAAGGACTGAGCGATGGCCGATCTGGTTCAGGCACTGCGGAATATCTTCATTGCCAATGGGCTGGTCACCGCCTTTGCCTTGGTCGGGGCAATTCTCTGGATGTCCCATGCCTTGTCCGCCTACCTTACCCGTGGCCGCCTTCACGGCTCGGCCATTGCCATCTTTCTGGGCCTGGCCCTGGCCTATGCCGGTGGCAGCATGACGGGAGGCAGTCGAGGGCTGGCCGACATACCGGTCTTGGCCGGCGTGGGACTCATGGGCAGCGCCATGCTGCGCGATCTGGCCATCACCGCCACTGCCTTCGGCGTTGACACCCGCCAACTGCGGCGGGCTGGCGGCGTCGGACTGCTGGCGCTATTGCTTGGGGTCTGCGTGTCGTTTGTGGTGGGCGCTTCGGTAGCGTACTTGTGCGGATATCAGGACATTGTGGCCATGACCACCATCGGTGCCGGCGCCGGAACCTACATCGTCGGCCCCGTCACCGGCACCGCCCTCGGCGCTGACTCCGATGTCATTGCCCTGAGCATTGCCGCAGGCTTGATCAAGGCCATTCTCACCATGGCCTTGACGCCAGTGCTCGCTCCCTGGATCGGCCTCAACAACCCCCGTGCCGCCATGATCTATGGCGGGCTGATGGGAACTACCAGCGGGGTTGCCGCCGGGCTGGCTGCCGTTGATCCCAAGCTGGTCCCTTACGGCGCCATGACCGCCACCTTCTTCACCGGCATTGGTTGCCTGCTGGGTCCATCGCTGCTATTCCTGATCATGCGAACACTTTTTGGATGAAGACATGACTGCACCCGCCATCGTGGCTCGCGCCCACACCCATGCCAACCACATTGCCATCATCGATGGAGAACGTCAGTTCAGCTATGCTGAACTGCTGGACACTTCTGCACGCGTCGCCTCCGGTCTGCTCGACGGCGGCACCGATCTCGCCGAACAAGGTATCGCCTTTCTGATTCCTGCCAGCTTCGCCTATGCTGCCACGCAGTGGGGGATCTGGCGCGCTGGCGGCATGGCTGTGCCGCTGAGCGCGGCTTCGGCAGAACCGGAACTGGAATATGCCCTCACGCATTCGCAGGCCGCTGTTCTGGTGACGGTACCGGCCCTGCAGTCACGGCTGCTGCCCCTGTGCCAGCGTCTGGGACTGCCGCTCAGGCTGTTTGACGAGCTTGCCGGGACCACTGAGGTCACGCTCCCCAGTATCTCCCCCAAGCAGCGGGCGCTGATGCTCTTTACCAGCGGCACCACCAGCAAACCCAAGGGGGTGGTGTCGACCCACAGCACCATCGAAGCCCAGATCACTTCCCTGGTCGAAGCCTGGGAGTGGAGCCATGCTGACAGGATTCCATTGTTTCTGCCGCTGCATCATGTCCACGGCATCATCAATGTGCTGTCGTGCGCCTTGTGGAGCGGCGCCAGGGTTGAGACCTTCACCAGCTTCGATGCCTTGCGGATGCTGAATCTCTGCACGCAAGGCCGTTACACCGTGTTCATGGCAGTGCCCACCATTTACTTCAAGCTGTTGCAGTCCTTTGATGAGGCCAGCGACGAACAGCGCAGGCGTTGGCGCGAAGGACTCGCCACCCTGCGCCTGATGGTGTCGGGGTCCGCCGCCCTGCCGGCTTCGGTGCATCAACGCTGGCAACAACTGACGGGGCATACGCTGTTGGAGCGCTATGGCATGACTGAGATCGGCATGGCGCTCTCCCATCCTCTGCATGGAGAGCGCCGCCCAGGCGCGGTGGGCATTGCCTTGCCCGGCGTGGAGGTTCGACTGGTGGACGAATCCGGCAAGGTCATCACCGAAGCCGGCACGCCAGGAGAAATCCAAGTGCGAGGACCTACGGTATTCCTGGAATATTGGCAGCAGCCAGAGGCAACACGCACCTCATTTCAAAATGACTGGTTCAAAACTGGCGACGTTGCCGTGGTGGAAGATGGGCAATACCGGATTCTGGGGCGGGTCTCGGTGGATATCATCAAGTCGGGTGGCTACAAGCTCTCGGCCCTGGAAATAGAGGCGGTACTGCTCGAACACCCCGACATCGCCGAGTGTGCCGTGGTTGGCGTGGCGGACGATACCTGGGGCGAAGCCGTGGCGGCTGTCGTGGTTCCACGCGCGGAGCAATCTCTCGACCTGGCGGCGCTGCGTCACTGGTGCGGAGAAAGGATGGCCAAGTACAAATTGCCCAAAAGACTCCAGGTGGTCACCAGTCTGCCACGCAACGCCATGGGAAAAGTCACCAAGCCTGCGGTGAAGCAGATGTTTCAGGAGGGCGATTGAGTCGGGGCTAGTGTAGCCCCCCGCTGGTGTTGCAGTATTAGCGGCGAAATACATTACTCAGGCTCACGCCCCTTGCCAATAAAACATTCCCGACTCTTTCCCCAATATGGTCACCGTCATGGCCTCGTCACAGGCTCTCCCCGCCATGCCATAGCACACATGCAAGGGCAGCAGATGCTCTTCCCGCGGATGGCAGAAGCGGGCATGGGGAGCATCGGCCCACGCCAACAGGCGTTGCCGGCGCTGAGCTTCATCGATCTGGCGACTGCTGAAGGTTTCCATCAACCAATTCTGAAACGCCTGGTTTTGTTCAGTGATTTGCCGGGTCACCGGCGCGAAGAAGGCCGGCAGGTTATGAAACGAAAAGCCGGAGCCGATCACCAACAGTCGCTCCTGATCCAGTGTGCGCAAGGCCTGTCCCAGGGCGATATGGGTGCCAGCATCGAGGCCTTTCACCAGCGACAGTTGCACACAGGGAATGTCCGCCCGCGGGTACATGATCTTGAGAGGCACGAACACCCCATGGTCATAACCTCGGGTGGCATCCATGCTGGCCTTGATACCGGCATTGTCCAGTGCCTGATGAATCTGGCGCGCCAATGACGGCTGCCCAGGGCATGGATACTGGATTTGATATGACTCTGGCGGAAAACCGTAATAATCGTAGATCAGTGACGGGTTTGCGGCCGCGGTGACAGTGGGCACGGCTGCCTCCCAGTGGGCGCTGATCACCACGATGGCGGCGGGGCGGGGCAACCTGGCGGCAAGTTGCTGCAGAGCCACTACCATCTCACGATGCTCAGGGTCGCCCAACAGCGGCATCGGGCCACCACCGTGGGAAATGAAAAGAATGTCAGTGCTTGGCCTCATGTGGCCATGCTACCAGAGGAAGCCAATGGGCAGCACTGTCATTGTTGCCGGAACCCGTGGCTTCGGCACAGACAAGTGCCCCAGATCAAATCCATGCCACCCACCGCCTCGTACTGACTCGACAAAGGCATGTCAGTCCTGTAGTAATGAAGACACACCCCACGAACCGCCCCATGGACAACAACAAGGAGCCTGTCATGAGCAATACCCCCCAATGCCCCTTCGCCCACCACGGCGGCGCCACCAAGGCCGGCGCCCGCTCCAATCGCGACTGGTGGCCCAATCAATTGAATCTGAGAATCCTCCATCAGCACGACACCAAGTCCAACCCCCTCGGCCAGGATTTCGACTACGGCAAGGCTTTCAAGCAACTGGACTACACCGCGCTCAAGCAGGATCTCATCGCCCTTATGACCGACTCTCAGGACTGGTGGCCCGCCGACTACGGTCACTACGGTCCCCTGTTCATCCGTATGGCCTGGCACAGTGCCGGCACTTACCGCATCTCTGATGGCCGTGGCGGCGCCAACACCGGCAACCAGCGTTTCGCCCCGGTCAGCAGTTGGCCCGACAACGCCAACCTGGACAAGGCCCGGCGCTTGCTGTGGCCAATCAAGCAGAAATACGGCAACCACATTTCCTGGGGCGACCTGATGATCCTGGCCGGCAACTGCGCGCTGGAGTCCATGGGCTTCAAGACCTTCGGCTTTGCCGGCGGCCGTGCCGACATCTGGGAACCGGAGGAAGATATCTACTGGGGCTCCGAGGCCGAGTGGTTGGGCGACAAGCGCTACGCCGGTGAGCGCGAGTTGGAGAACCCCCTGGCCGCCGTGCAGATGGGCCTGATCTACGTGAATCCGGAAGGCCCCAACGGCGAGCCCGATCCGGTGGCCTCGGGCCATGACATCCGCGACACCTTCGGCCGCATGGCCATGGACGACGAGGAAACCGTCGCCCTGGTGGCGGGTGGCCACACCTTTGGCAAGTGTCATGGCGCCGGAGATGCCGCCCTGGTGGGCCCGGAGCCAGAAGCCGCGTCCCTGGAAGAAATGGGCCTTGGCTGGAAAAACAGTTTCGGCAGCGGCAAGGGCGTGGATACCATCACCAGCGGCATCGAAGGTGCCTGGAAACCCAACCCCATCAAGTGGGACAACGGCTACTTCGACATGCTGTTCGGCTATGAGTGGGAGCTGGTGAAGAGCCCGGCAGGGGCCTGGCAGTGGCAGGCCAAGGACGTGGCGGAAGAGCACATGGTACCCGACGCCCACGACCCAGCCAAGAAACACCGGCCGATGATGACCACCGCCGACCTGGCACTGCGCTTCGATCCGGTGTACGAGCCCATCTCGCGCCGCTTCCACCAGGACCCACAGGCCTTTGCCGATGCCTTCGCCCGCGCCTGGTTCAAGCTCACCCACCGCGACCTGGGGCCACGTTCACGTTACCTGGGGCCGGAAGTGCCTGCCGAGGTGTTGGTGTGGCAGGATCCAGTGCCGCCCGCCAGTCAGCCCTTGATCGATGCCAATGACATCGCCACCCTGAAGCAGAAAATCCTCGCCAGCGGCCTCGGTGTCGCCGCACTGGTCAGCACCGCCTGGGCCTCCGCTGCCACCTTCCGCGGCTCGGACATGCGTGGGGGCGCCAAGGGTGCTCGCATCCGGCTGGCGCCGCAAAAGGACTGGGAAGCCAATGATCCGGCGCAACTGGCCAAGGTGCTGCAAACCCTGGAAACAGTGCGCTCCAGCTTCAACGCTGCCCAGAGTGGCGGCAAGCAGGTGTCGATGGCAGATCTGATCGTGCTGGCTGGCTGTGCCGCCATCGAGCAGGCTGCCAAGGACGCCGGGCACCAGATCCAGGTGCCATTCACACCGGGCCGCGGCGATGCCAGCCAGGAACAGACCGATGTGGAATCCTTCGCGGTACTGGAACCCAAGGCCGATGGCTTCCGCAACTACCTCAAGCCCGGACTTGGCTCTCCGGCCGAGGAGCTGCTGTTGGACAAGGCCCAGTTACTGACCCTGACCGCGCCGGAGATGACGGTGCTGGTGGGCGGCCTGCGGGTACTGGGCGCCAATAGCGGCGGGGCCACCCAGGGCGTGCTGACCCAACGTCCCGGCACCCTGAGCAATGACTTCTTTGTCAACCTGTTGGACATGAGCACGGAGTGGAAAGCCCTGTCGAAGGACGCAAATGACTTCGCGGGCCATGACCGCGCCAGCGGCAAGGTCAAGTGGCAGGCGAGCCGGGTCGACCTGGTGTTCGGTGCCAATGCCCAGTTGCGGGCAGTGGCGGAAATCTATGCCAGCACCGACGGCCAGCAGCGCTTCCTGCGTGACTTCGTTGCCGCCTGGAACAAAGTCATGAATCTGGACAGGTTCGACCTGGCCTGAGACTCACTCAAACTGTAACGCCATCGTGCATGCTTCAGGACCATGCACCTTGATGGCGATCCTTCGCTCTTGATGGCTTGCATCATCAAGGCGCACGCTTGGTAATTTCACCGCGCGGGCAGGACCGCCCGCGCGGTGAAATTACATCTGCCGGCTCAGAGAAACAGCGAGTTCATCCATGATTTGGTTGTTCTGATCGAACTTGTGCGGGTGCCGCGCCAACACAGTGCGCAGGCACGTCGGGCGTCAATTACGGGCTTTGGTACGGAAGTTGCCTACGGTATCTGGGTAAAGCGGAAAGTTCCGATTCCCCAATGTCTTATCGTAGAGCAACGCTTATGTCCCAGTTCCTGAATCGCCGTCGCTTCCTGGTGCAATCCGGGATTCTTTCCACACACTGCTCCCTGCTGGCCTCTACGGCCCTGTCTCTGGCAGGTTCCCTTGCCTTGGCCGACACCCCCATCATGAGCGAGCCGCTGGCAACCCTGCAAACCGCGGAAGTGGCTGGCTTGCAGGCCATTGCCGCGCGCATCCTGCCTGAGGATGAGTCGGGACCTGGTGCCATCAGTGGTGGCGTCATCCATTTCATGGACCAGGTGCTGGGCAGCAGTCGCCAGGAATGGCTGGCACCGCTGCGTGAGGGCTTGCAGACACTGGATGCCAAGGCCAGCAGCACTTACGCTGCCTCGCACTTTGTGGCATTGAACGCTGAGCAGCAGGATGCCCTTCTGCGTGACATCGAGACCACGGATTTCTTTGTCACCGTGCGCACCCTCACCATCGCCGGTATGTTTGCGTTGCCAGAGTATGGCGGCAACCGTGGGCATGCGGGCTATCAGTTGATTGGCTTTGGTCATCAGCATGTGTGGCAGCCGCCCTTTGGTTATTACGATGCCGACTACATGGCCCGGGGAGAATAGTCATGGCCGAAGCACTGATGCCCACCTACCCCACCCGCGAGGCAGTGGATTTTGTCGTCATCGGCTCGGGAGCAGCCGGTGGCATCGTCGCCAAGGAACTCTCCAGCGCCGGACTCTCAGTGGTAATCCTCGAACAGGGACCCCATCTGAAGGCTGCCGACTTCAAGCACGACGAATGGGGCTATAACCACAACGAAGAATTGGTCTGGGGACGCCGCAAGGGTCATCCGCAGACTTTCCGCCGCAACGACAAGGAGAAGGCCCACATCGTCGATTCTTCGGCACTCGGCTACGCCCACAATGTCGGCGGCAGCAGCGTGCATTTCTCCGGCAACTTCTGGCGCCTGCGTCCCATCGACTTCCACGAACGCAGCGTGGTGGGGCCGATCGCGGGCACCACCCTCGCCGACTGGCCCATCAGCTACGAGGAACTGGAGCCCTATTACACCAAGGTGGACTGGGATATCGGCGTGTCCGGTCTCATGGGCCCATGGGACCCGCCGCGTTCGCGGGACTATCCTTGCGCGCCGATGCCGGTGAAAGCATCCGGGGTCTTGATGGAACGCGGCGCCAAGGCAATGGGATGGACCGCCTATCCAGCTCCCGTCGCCATCCTCTCGCAACCCCACAATGGTCGTCCTCCCTGCATTCACTGTGGCTTCTGCAATGGCTTTGGTTGTGAAGTCTCCGCCAAGTCTTCCACCATGGCCACCATGATCCCGCTTGCCCTGGCCAGCGGGAACTGTGAACTCCGCACCGGCTGTACCGCCGCCCGCATCGACACCGACGCCAGCGGACGCGTCACCGAGGTGGTGTACTGGGAGACAGACGGCACCCTGCAGGCTCAGCGCGCCAAGGCGGTGGTGTTGTGTGCCAATGGGGCTGAAACGCCGCGCCTGTTGTTGCTGTCCGAGTCCGCGCGGAATCCGCATGGTCTGGCCAACAGCAGCGGCATGGTGGGCCAGAACCTGATGTTCAATGGTTCTTCCCGCGCAGTGGGCCTGTTCGAGCACCCGGTCAATGCCCACAAGAGCATCCCCACCACACGGGTGGTCCACGACTTCTACAGCATCGACCCCAAGCATGGCTTCTATGGCGGCGGCGGTATCGACGAGAGATCGATCTCGGCGGGACGGCCGATGCAGGCGGCCATGAATGGCAGCATTTTCGGCAGCAGCAACTGGGGCAGTGATTTCAAGCGCAACCTGGCCCTTGAGTTCACCCACACCGCATCCTTCAATGGCCACTGCACCAGCTTGCCACTGGCCAGCAACAACGTGACCCTGGATCCCGAAGTGAAGGACAAGTGGGGACGCCCCGCGCTGCGCACCACCTTCATGAATCACCCCGATGACCTCGCCACCATGAAGTTCTTCATGGAACGCTCACTGGAAATGCTGGATGCCGTGGGTGCCATCAAGACCACGGGTTCGTACGCGCAAAATGGTCAGACCGGGGGAGTACACTTGCTCGGCACTTGCCGTATGGGGGACGATCCGACCAGTTCAGTGGTGGATCGCTACAATCGCTCTCATGACGTCCCCAATCTGTTCATGGTGGATGGCAGCAGCATGGTCACCAGCGGTC
>JBJHAY010000041.1:0-15026 GCA_050485205.1 Gammaproteobacteria bacterium | reverse complement strand
GCCCAGGCCATTGCGTGGCGTATGACACTCGCCACAATGACCGAGATGACGGGCAAGATAGGCGCCACGTGCAATTTGGGGGTCATCGGGAATGGCGGGGAAGTCACCCTCCAGCATGTTGGCCATGATGTTCCACCCAGCCATCATCCAGCTGAACTGCCACACCGGCAGGTCATGCTTGGGCACTTCGCTGCGAATCGGAGGTTGTGCCATCAGGTAGGCAGCCAGATCCAACACGTCCTCATCGGTCATGCCCATGTAGGAACGATAGGGGAAGGCAGGCCAGTAAAATCCGCCGCTGGGGCTGCGGCCATGCTTCATGGCCAGCAGAAAGTCCTTGCCGGTCCAACCACCAATGCCGGTTTCAGGATCTGGCGTAATATTCGGCGCATAGAAAGTGCCACCAAAGGGGGATTCAATCTCATAACCGCCGGTAAGGCCCTCGGCGCCTTCGAGCTGGTGACAACTGATACATCCACCCGCGTGCAGGATGTATTCACCACGGGCGATGGCGTCAGCATCAGTGGGAATCTGGGCGTTGGGAACACTGGGCTTGCCGAATACCCAATAAAAGACGCCAAGCACCACTATCAGGGCGACCACTAGGGGGACATGTTTTTTATTCATTTCTGTACTTCCTGATTTTTGATGAAAAGTTGGGGTACATCGTACATCCTGTGACACCGCTAAATGCCGCCGCGGCCCACGGCTCAGAGGTTCCCAAGTTATTGAAAACTGGTTCAAAGGCCCGAATTCTAGCACCTGCGCACATCAGGCAATAGTCCTTTTGGCGTCCTGCCCGGCAGTTGCCGACAGCGTGCTTTCCTTGCCCGCGCGCTGGGCCCGCTTGCGGGCCAGTTTCTCCGCCTTGCGGGCATTGATACTGGCCGCTGCCGCCTCGCCCAAGTGCATCTCGCCCCGCGCTGCCGCCAACTCCATCTGACGCTGGCGTTCGAGGAAACTGGCCTTGCGCTCGGCGCACTTGCTCTCATGGCAGCGGGGACAACTGACTCCTTTCAGGTAGCGGGTATCACGCTTATCCTCCTCGGTAATCGGCAGCCTGCAAGCGTGGCACTGGTCATAGCTGCCCTTGTTCAAGTCATGATCAACGGCAACCCGGTTATCGAACACGAAGCACTCACCTTGCCACATGGACTCTTCCCTGGGTACTTCCTCCAGATATTTGAGGATGCCGCCTTTCAAATGATAGACCTCCTCAAAGCCCTTTTCCTTGAGAAAGGCGGTGGACTTTTCACAGCGGATGCCGCCAGTGCAAAACATGGCGATTTTCTTGTGCCTGGCGGGGTCGAGATGTTGTTCGACATAGGCAGGGAATTCGCGAAAAGTCTCGGTGCCTGGATCGACGGCATTGCGGAAACTGCCGATTTCCACCTCGTAGCGGTTACGAGTATCAATCAGCAGCACCTCGGGGTCGCTGATCAGGGCATTCCAATCCCTTGGCTCCACATGAGTACCAACCTTGCGCCTGGGATCAATACCTTCCACTCCCATGGTGACAATCTCTTTCTTGAGCTTGACCTTGGCGCGGTAGAAGGGCAGGTGATCATCGAAGGATTCCTTCCAGTCCAGATCCGCCAGGCGGGGATCGGTACGCAGCCAGGCCAACACGGCGTCAATGCCCTCGCGGGACCCCGCGATGGTGCCATTGATGCCCTCCACCGCCAGCAACAAGGTGCCCTTGACGCCATGTTGTCGCATCAATGCCAGCAAGGGCGCCTGCAGGGCGGAATAATCGTCAAGGGTGACAAAATGGTAAAGCGCGCAAACCACGTATTGTTGGGTCATGAGAAAACTATCCTATCGCGGGCCGGATCGTAAATCCGAAGCAACATCAGAGCCGGGCGCCAAGCGAAGCTGGCGCAATATCCGGGCTGGGGATTATACACAGTCAGCCTGGTTCTGACAGAACAGGAACCATCGGGATCTGGCTGATTACGTCCCGGCTTGATCCATGTCAGAGCCTTGTCAGCAGCGCCTGGATGTTGATGTGCGCGGCACAGCCACTGGCATCAAAAGGCACTTCCGCCAGCAGAGGCGCGGGCAGCATGGCCTCCAGGGTCGCGATATTTTCCCGCGCAACCGGCATTTCCGGCTGCACATGATTGGCGATCCAACCCGCCAGCGGCAAGCCATCACGCTGAATCGCCTCTGCGGTCAAGATCGCATGATTGAGGCAGCCAAGGCGCAGACCCACCACCAGCACCACTGGCAACCCCAGTTCCCTGGCCACATCCGACAGCAATTCACGATCGTTGAGGGGAACCCGCCAACCTCCCGCGCCTTCCACCAGGGTAAGGTCGGCGCGCTTCAGCAACACGCCCCGGCACACACCTACAAGACGCGCCACGCTGATACGCCTGCCTTCCCGGGCGGCCGCGATGTGTGGCGCCACCGCCGCCTCAAGACAAACGGGGTTTGTCTCGGCAAAACTCAATGGCATGGTGGCGGCGGACATCAACGCCATGGCATCTTCGTTGCGCAAACCTTCCGGGGTCATGATGGCCCCGGCGGCCACCGGCTTCAGCCCCAGGGTGGACAAGCCGGCAGCGGCTGCCGCTTCCAGGATGCCACGACTGACATGGGTCTTGCCCACTTCTGTGTCAGTACCGGTGATGAACAATGCCTTGGCTGCTGTCATGACTTATCCCGTCCCAAGTCGATATCCAGGTACAGCACTTCCCAAGTCACCGGAATGCCTCTGCCAGCTACCCGGCCAGCCTCGAAGGCGGCGTTCAGGCCTGCCAGCCGCTGCCTGCCCATCAGGCCCCTGGGCTGGCCCTGGTTGACATTGTGGGCACCGACCCCTTTCAGTTCAGAAGTGAGAGCAGCCAACGAGGAATAGTGGCGAAGCAGGTGCTCACTTTCAACCTTGACCGCGGAAAATCCAGCATCACTCAGGGCTTGGGTGAGCACTTGAGGGGCTGGAAAACGATTCACGTGCACCATCCCATCCACCTCGGCCCAGGCAGCGCGCAACTCTTGCAGAGTGGCTGGCCCAAAGGTGGACAGCAACAGGCGGGCGCCGGGCCTGGCAATCCGGTACAGCTCAGCGAACAGCGCGCCGAGATTCTGACACCACTGGATAGTGAGGCTGGAGACCACCAGGGATTGACTGGCGCTGGCAAGCGGCAAGGCCTCGGCATCGGCACAGATATAGTGTCCGGTGGGATTGGTGCCCTTGACGCGGGCCTGGAGCAACATGCTCTCGGCGATATCCAGACTCAGCAAGGTGGCATCGGGAAATCGGCGGGCGAGACCCTGACTGCAATAGCCAGTGCCACAACCCAGATCCAACATTGTGTCGACGTGGGTATGGTGGCTCAATCGCGCCAACAGCGTATCGGCAACCTGGCGCTGCAAGCCAGCAAAGTGGTCATAGCCCATGGCCGCCCTGGCGAAGGATCGGGCCACCAGGGGCTTGTCCAGCCGATGAGGATCTGTCGCGGTCATCACTGCCTGTTTCCCTCCGGCAGTGCCCGCAAGGTTTCCAGCAAGCGCTCCACATGAGCCTGGGTGTGACTGGCACTGAAGGTGATGCGCAGGCGCGCCGTCCCCTTGGGCACGGTGGGTGGGCGTATCGCGGACACATGGATGCCCTGGGACTCCAGATAACGGCTGGCCGCCAGTGCCGCCTGGGCCTCGCCCAGCACCAGGGCCTGGATCGGTGTGCTGGATGGCAGCAGACGCAAGCCCATGCCCTCGCACTCATGGCGAAAATGGGCAATCAGAGTGGCGAGGTGCTGCCGCCGCCACTGCTCCTCGCGCAGAATTTCCAGGCTCTTCAAGGTGGCAAAGGCCACGGCTGGCGGCAAGGCGGTGGTATAGATGTAAGGGCGGCAGGACTGGATCAGGGTTTCCACCAGTTCCTCGCTGCCAGCCACGAAGGCCCCGGCGCTGCCGAAGGACTTGCCCAAGGTGCCAATCAGCACTGGCACGGCATCCTGATCCAAGGCTTCACCCTGTTCCTGAAAATAGCTCAGGCTGCCGGCGCCATCACGGCCCAGGCAGCCGAAGCCATGGGCATCGTCCACTGCCAGTACCGCCCCATGATCAGTGGCCAGGCGCGCCAGGGCCGGCAGTGGCGCGATATCGCCATCCATGCTGAAGACGCCATCAGTTACCACCAGGGTTCTACCCTCACCTGTATCCTTGAGCAGCAGCCTGGCAAGACCATCGGGATCGGCATGGGGATAACGCTGGAAACGGGCCCCGCTGAGCAGGCCGCCATCCAGCAGGGAGGCATGGTTCAAACGGTCCTGCAACACCCGGTCGCCCTTCCCAGCCAAACTGGCAATCACCCCCAGGTTGGCCATGTAGCCGCTGGAAAACAACAGCGCACGATCACGGCCGGTGAATTCAGCCAGGGCATCCTCAAGAGCATGGTGGGCCTCGCCATGACCACTGACCAGGTGGGAAGCGCCACTGCCGACGCCGTAGCGGGCTGCTCCCTGCCCCAGGGCTTCCACCACCCGCGGATCATTGGCCAGGCCCAGATAATCATTGCTGCAAAAGGAAAGCAGGGAACGGCCATCCAGACACACCTCGGGTCCCTGCGGCGAGTGCATCAGCCGGCGTTCACGCCACAGATCGCTCTGTTTGCGCGGCGCCAAACTGGCCGCGAGTTGTTGCCGGAACGCAGTGGTCATGGGAAATTCCTGAGATGACGTGGGAGGGCAAACCTCCCGAGAAAGCCTGGCCTGAGTTCTGTCCCGGCATTCAGTGGCGAGGGTGATTCAGCCCTGGCCATGAATGGCCGTAGCAGGAACATTAGCGCAACCTATTGGCGGGACAGGGGATCAGACTCAAGCAGTGGCGTCGTAGAACGCTTCACTGCTGCCAACCCTGAACGCCGCCGTCTTCGCCGCTTCCTCTGCATCCGCTTCCACCTGCCTCTCCTCGGGATGAATGCCAAGACGCTGGAACAGGGCCATGTCTTGATTCTCCAACGGGTTGGGGGTGGTCAGCAGCTTCTCTCCGTAGAAGATCGAGTTGGCACCGGCAAAGAAGCAAAGCGCCTGCATCTCATCGTTCATCTGTTCACGGCCGGCGGACAGGCGCACGTGGGCGCGGGGCATCAGAATACGCGCCACCGCGATGACGCGGATGAAGTCGAAGGGATCGATGTCCTCCACATCCGCCAGCGGGGTCCCGGGAATCTTCACCAGGTTGTTGATGGGCACGCTGTCGGGGTGTATCGGCATGTTGGCCAGCTCTCGCAGCAGGCCGACCCGGTCGCGGTGGGTTTCACCCATGCCAACGATGCCTCCACTGCACACCTTGATGCCGGCCTCGCGCACATGGCTCAGGGTATCGAGGCGGTCGTCAAAGCTGCGGGTGGTGATGATCTTGTCGTAATACTCCCGCGAGGTATCCAGGTTGTGGTTGTAATAGTCGAGTCCGGCCTCGGCCAGGGCCTCGGTCTGCTCGCGGCTCAGGGCACCCAGGGTCATGCAGGTCTCCAGGCCCATCGCTCTCACCCCCTTGACCATGTCCAGCACATAGGGGAAGTCACGGGCCGATGGATGCTTCCAGGCCGCGCCCATGCAAAAGCGGGAAGCGCCGTTCTCCCTGGCGCGCCGGGCCTCGGCCAGCACCTTTTCCACCTGCATCAGCTTTTCCTTCTCCAGCCCGGTGTTGTAGTGGCCGCTCTGGGAGCAGTACTTGCAGTCCTCGGGACAGGCACCGGTCTTGATGGACAACAACGTGCTCACCTGCACGGCATTGGGGTCGAAGTGTTGGCGATGAATGCCGTGGGCCTTGAACAACAGATCATTGAAGGGCAGGTCGAACAGGGCCTGGATTTCGTCGTTGCGCCAGTCATGGCGGATGTCGGCTTGTGCGGTCATGAACTTTCCCATGGAAAATAAAGTGCTAGGCTGAGACGGCAAGGGCCACTATGGTAGTGTCACGCCAGAATATGTCAACCAGTCGGCTTTTCAAAATTTACCAATGGACAAAAAATGCACAGAATTGGCTATTGCCCGCCACCTGTGTGCTGTGTCGGCGCCCTGGTTTTGGAGACAAGGACCTCTGTTCTGATTGTCATGCCGCCCTGCCCTGGATGCCGACGGCGTGTTACCGCTGTGGCCTACCCCTGCCCAAGGGCAGCCCCCGCCAAGTGCACCAATGCTCTGTCACCCAGAGCCCGGACGGCAACGGTAGGAATACTGATGCTTTATCCGGACTACGCTGTGGCGCCTGCCTCAGCGATCCACCACCCTACCAGCGCTGCCTCAGCCTGTTCCGCTATGCAGAACAGGCACCACGCCTGGTCAGCCTGTTCAAATATCATGGTCAATTGCAGCAGGGCCGCCTACTGGCTGATTTGCTGGCAAGCAAAATCCGCCACCACTATGCCGAGGACGAGTTGCCTGACCTGCTGATGCCGGTCCCCCTGCACAGTAGGCGCCTGCGCCAGCGCGGCTTCAACCAATCCCTGGAACTGGCCCGGCATCTGACCCAGCGTCTGCAGATACAGTTGGTCCAGGACTGCTGCCAGCGCATCCGCCACACACCGCCACAACAGGGGCTCGACGCCGAACACCGCCGTCATAACCTGCTGCACGCCTTTCGGGTTGATGCGCGGCATTTGCCCGCGGGCTGCCGCGTGGCCCTGCTGGACGATGTCATCACCACTGGCGCCACCCTGGGGGAAATCAGCCAGCAGTTGCTGGCACTGGGGGCCAGCGAAGTCCATGCCTGGTCCATTGCCCGGGCGATAAAGGGACCATGAGGCGGATGCGCCTGGCATGACCTATAATGCATCCTTCACCACGACTTTGATGGCTCTTGGCATCAGACCGGATATAGCACATGCCTTCCTGCCCTGATGGCCACAGCAGGACCCCTGCTGCAATATTCGGCTTAGCGCCAGACCACGACCATGGACCTTCAATGATCGATCTGGCACAAGACCGCCGCCTGCTCTGGCATCCCTATACCTCCATGCACAACCCCCTGCCGGTGTATCCGGTGAAGAGTGCCAGTGGTATCCATATCGAACTGGAAGATGGCCGCTGTCTCATCGACGGCATGGCGTCCTGGTGGTCGGTCATCCATGGTTACAACCATCCCGTGCTCAACCAGGCCCTCAAGGATCAGGTCGACAGAATGTCCCACGTCATGTTCGGCGGCCTCACCCATGAGCCGGCCATCGCCCTGGCGCAACGGCTGGTGGAGATGACGCCAGCGGGCCTTGAGCACGTATTTCTGGCGGACTCCGGCTCGGTATCTGTGGAAGTGGCCATCAAGATGGCGCTGCAATACTGGGAGCGGCGCGGCCAGCAGCACAAGCAGCGCCTGCTCACCATCCGCCGCGGCTATCACGGCGACACCTTCGGCGCCATGAGCGTGTGCGACCCGGTCACCGGCATGCATGACCGCTTCCGCGGGGTGCTGATGCCCAATCTGTTCGCCGACGCCCCCACCTGCCGCTTCGAGGACACCTGGAATCCCGAGGATATCGCCAGTTTCCGCTCCCTGATCGAAGCCCATCACCAATCCCTGGCCGCCGTGATCCTGGAGCCCATCGTGCAGGGGGCCGGTGGGATGTTCTTTTATTCCCCGGAATACCTGCGCGCGGTGAAGGCGCTATGCCGACAATACGATGTGCTGCTGATCGCCGACGAAATCGCCACCGGCTTCGGCCGCAGTGGACGCCTGTTCGCTTGTGAACATGCCAGCGTGACACCCGACATCATGTGCGTGGGCAAGGCCCTGACCGGAGGCTACATGACCCTGGCCGCCACCCTTTGCAGCAGTGCCGTAGCCGACACCTTGTCGCGGAATGGCGGCGTGTTCATGCACGGCCCCACCTTCATGGGCAACCCCCTGGCCTGTGCCGTGGCCGTGGCCAGTATCGACCTGCTGCTGGCCTCGCCCTGGCAACAGCGCATCATGGCCATCGAAACCCAACTGCGGCATGAACTCGAGGTCTGCAAGGCAAGCCCGAAGGTCGCCGACGTCCGCGTCCTTGGCGCCATCGGCGTGGTGGAAACCCGCGAGCCAGTGGACATGGCGCAGGCCCAGGCATTCTTCGTGGAGCAGGGTGTCTGGATCAGACCCTTCGGCAAACTGGTCTACATCATGCCACCCTATGTGATCGAGGCGGCCCAGCTGAGCCGCCTCACCAGCGCCATGGTGGCATTCACCACTGATGCCCCAGGCTAGTTCGCGCCCCAACACTTGCCGGCAGCGGCCTTGCCCTCCCCGACCAGAGGCGGCCGGGCCTGGATGGGAATTCCAGCGGGCTTCCAGTACACTGTGCCAACCAATTCACCTAGCCGGCGTTGTTTTCCTGAATGAACTGCCCGCACCCGACCCGCCCACGCGCCGTTCTGGCGCTTGCCGCGCTTGCCCTGCTGGGGGCCTGCGCGCAAACGCCCGTGGAGCGGCCGCGCAGTGTGTCGGCGCCAGTGGATTTTTCCGGTTCCTGGGAACGCAATTACGCCCTCAGCGACAATTTTCAGGAGAAGCTCAACTTCGTCTACTTCGACCTCAGACGCCTGGCGCAACGGCCAGGGGACGCCCAGGTTGCGGTGCAGCAGGGCTCGGTGAACGCGCTGTTGGCACTGGCGCAACTGGCGGAGGAAATCACCCGCACCGCCACCCTGGAAATCGACCAGAGCCCCACCACCCTCTATGTGGACCGCGACGATGACTTCGCCCTGATCTGCAACTTCAACGAAAACAACCTGGTACTTCAGCAATACGCCTATGGCGACGAAATCTGCGGCTGGGATGCCGACCGCATGGTGTTTCATGTGCGCTTGCCCGACGGCCTCACCATCCAGCACCGCATGACCCTGTCGCCGGACCGGCTGCAACTGAACATCACCACCATTCTCAGCTCGCGCCACTCCCCCACTCCCTTTACCCTGAGCACCTATTACGACCGCTACGCCGCTCCCAGGGATCAATATGACTGCACCCTGACCCTGACCCGCAGAAGGGTCTGCAGCCAGGGTGGCAGCAGCGGGTTGCCATGAAACAGTGCTACCCCTTGAAGCTGCTGCGGTCCTTGCTGCTGGGTCTCTACCTGATCCTGCCTTGCTGGAGCGGTGCCGCCCTTGCCGAGGACAACTATCTCGACATCAGCCTGGTGCTGTTCGAGACCAACATTCCGGAATCCGAAGCAGCTCAACAGGCAGCGGGCATCTATCCGCGCATCAGGCAGGCGGAGTCGCGCTACCTGCCGTTCTACCTGCGGGAACTCCTCGCCAACAGCGGGCGCTGGGGCGCGGTGAGAGTGGTGCCCGGTGAAGACCTGGGCGCCGACCTGCTGATCAGCGGCAGCATCCAGCAGTCGGATGGCAACACCCTGGCCATGGACATCAAGGCCGTGGACAGCCGCGGTCATGTCTGGCTCGAACGCCGCTACCAGGACAGCTCTCCGGTATTCGCCAACCAACTCAATCGCGACGTGCTCTATGATCCCTTCCAGCACCTGCACCGGCGCATTGCCCAGGATCTGGAGCAAGCCCTGACCGACATGAGCCCTACGGACCTGGACGCCATTCGCAACGTGGCCATGCTGCGCTATGCCGCCAACCTGGTGCCCGACGCCTTCCAGTCCTTCCTGGTCCGCAACGAGGCAGGCATGCTCGAATACCAGCGCCTGCCGGCCGAGGACGATCCCTTGCTGGCTCGCATCATGACCATCCGCGACCATGAATATCTGTTCATCGACACCGTGGACGAGCAATACCGTACCTATTTCACCAGCATGAAACCCATCTACGACATGTGGCGGCAATACAGCCAGGAGCAGATTCAGCAGAAACTGGCCTATGACGAACGCCTGCAAAACCGCCGCACCCCACCCGCCGCGGGCACCTACGAGGCCTACCGCAACAGTTACAACAATTTCCGTTTTCTGAAGCTGGAGGAACAATACATGCAAGAGCTGTCACAGGGCTTCGACAATGAACTGCGGCCCACCGCCATGTCCCTGGAAACCAGCGTGGTCAACCTCAATGGCAGCCTCGAGCATCAATACCAGGAGTGGCAGGAGATCCTCAGGGCCTTCTACCTGCTGGAAACAGGGGGCATGGAGCAGTGAAAGCCGGCAATAGTGAAGGCAACCGAACCGGTTGGACTCGATCCATGAGATAATGCCGGGCATGGCAGCATGCCTGAAACCCACCCTAGCATGGGGTCCCCGCGCGGGCCTCGATACCAAAGGAAACACCCGTAATGACAGTGAGTAACGAAAAACAACAGATCATCGACTTCATGGCCGGCACCACCCTGGAAGTGACTCCCGGCGGCGCCGCCAAGATCGAGGACTTCCGCGCCATGTTGCGCCCCGGCGCCACGGTATTCGTCACCTTCCTGCCCGGCTCCGACTTCGCCGACACCATCAAGACCGTGAAGCGCCTGCATGCCGAGGGCATGAAGCCAGTGCCTCACTTCGCCGCCCGCTCGATTCCCTCGGCGAAATTCCTGGAAGAAAACCTGGATGCCCTGCAAAGCGAAGTCAAAGTCGAGGAAGCCCTCATCATCGGTGGCGCCGTCGACAAGCCAGTGGGTGAATTCGCCAGTTCCATGGAAGTGCTGAAAACCGGCCTGATGCAGAAATACGGCATCCGCCACATCGGTGTCGCCGGCCATCCCGAAGGCAGCCCCGACATTCCCCCCGCCGAGGTCACCAAGGCCATGCTGGAAAAAAACGCCTACGCCAAGGAACATGGCCTCGACCTCTACATCACCACCCAGTTCTGCTTCGAGGCCGAGCCCATCATTGAATGGGACAAGCGCATCCGCGCCGAAGGCAATGAGTTGCCGATCCACATTGGCATCCCCGGCCTCGCCACCCTGAAAACCCTGCTCAACCACGCCAAGGCCTGCGGCATCGGCCCCTCCATGCGCGTACTCACCCGTCAGGCCGCCAACATCGCCAAGCTGATGACCACCCGCATGCCCGACAAACTGGTACGCGACCTGGCCGCCTACAGCGCCAACGATCCCCAGTGCGGCATCACCATGTGCCACCTCTATCCCCTTGGCGGCATGCGTAAATCCGCGGCATGGCTTTACGCGGTGCAGGATGGCAAGTTCGAGTTGAATGAGAAGGGTGGTTTCGAGCTAACTGTCGAGATTGAATAGACGATTCCACAACAATCTTTCCTGATGAAAACCCCGGTTTACCGGGGTTTTTCGTCAGCAACAGCACAAGAAAGGATGACCCTGCGCCAGCACCAGCTTTGCTCCTATGCAAACAAGATGATTGGTGTAGAATATATGCTCAATTTTGATACGAACTACCAATCATGGATCAAGGCCAGTCATTCCTGAAGTCCAGAGGCATTGATTCTCTCATTTATGTCGTGATGCTTGTCGCCATGGCCGGATTTTGGATCATGGTAGCTTTTTTTTCGTTCTCTGAACGCTCATTCACAATTGAGCGCGCCCGCAGCCAACTTGAAGCCACCGTGATCACGCTGGCGGACTTCAATGAGTTGGCCGACCAACTCTCTGGCCTGGCTCAGGACAGTGATACCCGCACAGAAGCCCTGTGGCGTGCCCTGTTGCAATATCCCGCCGCCAGTATCTGGGTTGAATCCGAGGGAGAAATCACCGGAGGACTGCCCGCCCCCAACCTTGATGATGCCATTCTGGTATCCGAGGCCCGCGCCACATTCACCGTCTATGCCGCCCTGCCTGAATCCGAAGCCCTGTCCGGTTGGCTTCTGACCATGCGGCAGCGGGTCATCGCCCTCAGCCTTATTTCCCTGGCCTTCCTGGCCTTGACCCACTTTCTGGTGCGCGCCATGCGGCAGCGGGCACTTGCGGAGAAGCAAAACGCGGTGACCCAGGAGCGCAACCTGCAACTGCTGGCCTACCGTGCCCAACTGGAAAATACCGTGGCAGAAAGAACAGCCGAACTGAAACACGCCAATCTTCGGCTGAGTGAAGAACTCACCGAGAGAAAACGGGCTGAACAGACCCTGCGTGAACACGACGCCTTGCTGGCGGCTGTCACCAAGGGGGCAGAGGAACTGCTGCGCACCCACAGCCACGAGCAGGCCATCAGTGCCGTGCTTGAACTGATCGGCAAGACCATCTCCGTGAGCAGGGTGTTGCTGATGGCGGTGAACACTTCCAGGGAAGGCCATCAGCTTGCTTCCCTCTCCAACGAATGGCATGCGCCTGGCTCGGACCCGGTCCTGCACACCCCGCATTTTCATCAAGTGGACATCAGCAGGCAACTGCCACCCGCCGCCACGCTTGCCATGGTGGATGGCCCTTGCAGCTATACCCAGGAGGACATCCCCCTTGCCTATCGGGCTGCCTACGAGAAGCACGCCATGCGCTCCTTCCTGCAAATACCGGTGCAGGTGGAAGATGGCCTCTGGGGCTCCCTGACCTTTGTGGACTCCTCCCCGCAAGCCCGCCAATGGAGCTGGGCCGAAACCGATGCCCTGAAAACACTCGCCGATCTGATCGGGGTCTCCATGACCCGCGCCCGTTACCTGAAGGAACTGGCCGATGCCAATATGATCGTCCAGAACAGCCCCACCATCCTGTTCCGGCTCAAGGGCGAACCCTCCTTTCCCCTGATATATATCTCCCACAACATCACCAAGTTCGGGCACCAGCCCACTGCCCTGCTTGAAGCAAGTCAGTGGATGCAACAACTGGTGGTGCCCGACGATCATGAGATTCTGCACCAGGCCATGGCCAGAATGCTGGAACCCGGCAGCGCGGGTGCGTCCCTGGAATTTCGGCTGCTGAGCGGCGAAGGCGATGTGCGCTGGGTGGAAAATCGCTACACCCCGGTGCGTGATCCTGATGGCCGCCTGAAGGAGGTAGAGGGCATCATCATCGACATCACCGAGCGCAAATTGGCGGAGGAAAAAATCAAGGCCCTGGCCCGCACCGACCCCCTGACCGGCCTGGCCAATCGCGCCACTTTCAATGAGCGCCTGCAACAAGCCTTTGCCGCTGCCCGCCGGGGCGCCAATGGTTTTGCTGTGTTCTACCTTGACCTGGACCACTTCAAGACCATCAATGACACCCTGGGTCATGCCATGGGAGATGAACTCCTGAAGGAGGCTGCCAAGCGCTTTACCGGGGCAACCCGCGACATAGACCTGGTGGCCCGGCTGGGTGGAGACGAGTTCGCCATTCTGCAGACCGAGGTGAACGAGCCAGCCAACGCCGGCACGCTGGCACAGCACATTCTGCAAACCATCCGCAAACCCTTCGTCTTTGAAGGTAACGAACTGCGCGTCACTTCCAGCATTGGTATTTGCCCCTACTCCCCTGATGCCAAGAACCCGGAAACCATGTTGAGCCAGGCCGATCTGGCTCTCTACCGGGCCAAGGAAGAGGGCAGAAACCGCTATCGCTTCCACTCCCAGGATTTGGATAATCAAGTACTGACACAGTCAGAACTGGCAGAAGAACTGAGAAGCGCCATTGACAACGGCGAGCTCAGGTTGATGTACCAGCCGCAAGTGTCCATTGTCAGCGAAGCCGTCTCAGGCATGGAGGCACTGGTCCGCTGGCAGCATCCCAAACGGGGCCTGCTGGAGGCCAAGGACTTCATCCCCATCGCCGAAAAGACTGGCAGTATCATGCCCCTTGGCCGCTGGGTGCTGAATGAAGCCTGCCGCCAACTGAGTCTGTGGCGTCAGGAAGGCCTCGCCCTGGGAGAAATCACCCTCAATCTCTCGGCGGTCCAATTGAAGAATGCCCGCGCCCTGTTGGATGAAGTGAGTGCAGCCACCAAACAATGGGGCTTGCAACCTTCAGACCTGGAATTCGATGTCACCGAAGCCATGCTGGCACAGACCACCTGGACCCAGAATGATGTACTGAATCGTCTGCGCGAGCTTGGCTGCAAAATCTCCATCGACAATTTCGGCACTGAGTACTCATCCTTTGATTATTTGAGCGCCTACGCTGTCAACCATCTGAAAATTGCCAAGGAATTCATCCATGATGCCTTGGCCAACCCAGAGCGGGCAGCAACACTCAAGGCCATGATCCGCCTGGCCGGAGACCTGAGGATCGGGGTCATTGTCGAAGGCGTGGAAACACCAGAACAGCGCGCTTTCCTGCTTTCGATCAATGGCGGCACAAATGCCCAGGGTTATTATTACAGCCGCGCGGTCGACGCTGAATCCGCCAGAGAACTGTTATCAGCCAGGCAATGATGAATAATACACAACAAGCCAAATTCTGCAGGGGAGAATCACCTATGAGTCTTAACTCGACTCACAAGAATCCAGGCATGCGGTATTTGCCGATCATTGCTTCCCTGATTTTTTGCATTTTGTTCCACAACCCCGCCTTAGCCCAGATAACAGATCGTGATATTCAAATTGTGGCTCGCACCCTGGGCTTCCTGGATCCGCCCATGAGTGGCAACATCAGGATGGGCATCCTGCATGACCCTTCCAGCACCCGCTCTGCACAGGAAGCAGAAAATGTCCGCCGCCTGACTGCCAATGGCCTGCAGGTCGGCAATATGACCCTGAGGCCGGTAATGCTTGATCCAGCCCGGGTTGACAGCGCTCAGATCGATTTCATTCTGCTGGTCAACAGCAACGGCAGCGCCAGTGTCCTCCCACCACCAGGCAGCAACCAGCCATGTATTACCACAGACCTGGCCCGTGTACAAAACGGCGAATGTCACATTGGCATACAGTCCACACCAAGGGTACAGATACTGGTAAACCGCCAGGCTGCCATCAATGCCAATCTGAGATTCGCCACGGCCTTCCGGATGATGATTTCGGAGATCTAGCATGAAAGGACCGACAATCACACAAGCCAGACGCAAGAGCACAGATCTGTTCAGGCTGGCCCTGGGACATTGCTTGCTGTCTACCCTGGGCCTCGCCTCCAACAGCCACGCCCAGTTCCTCGATTACGCCGACTTCCAGGCCCTCTTCAATGAGCCCGTGACCACCAGCGTTACCGCAAACCCCCAAAGGGATTGCGATAATACACAACTGACCCTCCCGACTAACAGACCCGGTTAATAAACGGGGTGC
>JBJHAY010000040.1:0-15117 GCA_050485205.1 Gammaproteobacteria bacterium | reverse complement strand
GCCCTGGTAAGCACGCAGCAGTACGTGGAAGTCGGGGGTTTCGCTCTCGGTGGGTTCCATCTCCAGGAAGCTCTTGACACGCTCATCGCTCCACCATTCATCGTGCACCGCCAGCTGAGTACGTTCGGCCCCGGATTTCTTTTCAGTTTTCATGTCGTTGTGCTGTCTCTCTGGGTTACTTAATTGCTATCAGCTCGCGCCTACAGGGGCGGTGGTGTCAGTCACCAGCCAGTTTTCTGCGCAGGATGTCGTTGACCTGACCAGGGTTGGCCTTGCCCTTGGAGGCCTTCATGATCTGGCCAATGAAGAAGGCGAAGACCTTTTCCTTGCCTTCCCGGTATTGTTGGACTTGCTCGGGATTGTTGGCGATCACTTCGTCCACCATGCTTTCAATGGCGCCACTGTCGCTGACTTGCTTCAGGCCGCGGTTTTCGATGATGGCATCGGCATCGCCTTCACCCGCCAGCATGGCCTCGAACACAGTCTTGGCGATCTTGCTGGAAATGGTGTTGTCGAGAATGCGCTTGATCAGACCGCCTAGTTGCACTGGGGTGACCGGGCTCTGGCCGATATCAATCTCTGTCTTGTTGAGATGGGCCTGTAAGTCAACGCTGACCCAGTTGGCGGACAATTTGGCGTCGCCACTGGCTGCCACCACTGCCTCATAAAAATCCGCGGTGGCCCGGTCGGCTGACAGCACCCTGGCATCATATTCACTGAGGCCATGCTGCTCCATGAAGCGCTCGCTCTTGACATCCGGCAGCTCCGGCAGGGTGGCGCGCACGGCTTCGATGAAGTCCTCGTCGATGATCACAGGCAACAGATCGGGTTCAGGGAAGTAGCGGTAGTCGTTGGCCACTTCCTTGCTGCGCATGGAGCGGGTCTCGTTGCGGTCACTGTCGTAGAGCCGGGTTTCCTGGATGATGCGGCCGCCGTCTTCGAGGATGTCGATCTGGCGTTCCACTTCCACATTGATGGCCTTTTCCACAAAGCGGAAGGAGTTGATGTTCTTGATCTCGGTGCGGGTGCCAAATACCTGCTGACCCACGGGGCGTACCGAGACATTGGCGTCACAGCGCATGGAGCCTTGGGACATGTTGCCGTCGGAGATGCCCAGGTAAAGAATCAGGGAGTGCAGCTTCTTGAGATAGGCCACGGCCTCCTTGGCGCTGCGCAACTCCGGCTCGGAGACGATTTCCAGTAGCGGGGTGCCAGCCCGGTTGAGGTCGATGCCGCTATGATCGGGGAATTCCTCGTGCAGGGACTTGCCGGCATCTTCCTCCATGTGGGCGCGGGTGATGCCGATGGTCTTGGTGCTGCCATCCTCCATGACGATGTCTAGAGAGCCCTTGCCGACTGTGGGATGAGCCAGTTGGCTGACCTGATAACCCTTGGGCAGATCGGGGTAGAAGTAGTTCTTGCGGTCGAACACCGACACCCGACCGATCTCGGCGCCGATGGCCAGGCCGAATTTGACCGCCATGCGCAGGGCCTCGCCATTCAGTACCGGTAGGGTTCCGGGCAGGGCCAGGTCATAGATGTTGGCCTGGGTGTTGGGTTCGGCGCCGAAGCGAGTGCTGGAGCCGGAGAACAACTTGGACTGGGTGGCGAGCTGCACATGTACTTCAAGCCCGATCACTGTTTCCCATTGCATGGTCTTGCCTCTAATCCGGGGTTATGCGCGCGTCAGCGCGGGGGTTTGACGGTGCCAGTCAGTGGCCAGCTGGAACTGGTGCGCCACGTTCAGCAATTGCGCCTCGGCGAAGTCGCGGCCGACGATTTGCAGGCCCACCGGCAGCCCATCCACCAGTCCGGCGGGAATCGATATGCCTGGCAGTCCAGCCAGGTTGACGGCGATGGTGTAGATGTCCTCCAGGTACATGGTCACCGGATCGTCATTCTGGCTGCCCAGGGCGAAGGCGGTATGGGGAGAGGTGGGGCCCATGATGACGTCGACCTGCTCGAAGGCGCGGTCGAAGTCGTTCTTGATCAGGCGGCGGATTTTCTGTGCCTTGAGATAGTAGGCGTCATAGTAACCCGCGGACAGGGCGTAGGTGCCCACCATGATGCGGCGCTTGACCTCGGCACCAAAGCCTTCGCTGCGGCTGCGTTTGTAGAGATCTTCCAGGTCCTGTGGATCCTGGCAGCGGTAACCGAAGCGCACGCCGTCATAGCGTGACAGGTTGGCGGAGGCCTCGGCGGGGGCAATCACGTAGTAGGCGGGCACTGACAGATGACTGTTGTCCAGGCTCACTTCCTTGAGGATGGCGCCCATTTTCTCGAATTCGCGCAGGGCCTCGCGGACGGCGCTTTCCACCCGTGGATCGAGGCCCTCGGCAAAATGCTGCAGCGGCACGCCGATGCGCAGTCCCGCCAGGGGTTGGTGGAGAGCGGCAGTGAAATCCTCCGTTGCATGATCGCTGCTGGTGGAGTCCTTGTCGTCAAAGCCGGCCATCACGTTCAGCATCATGGCCGCGTCCTCGGCACTGCGGGCCATGGGACCGGCCTGGTCAAGGCTGGAGGCAAAGGCGATCATGCCCCAGCGCGAGACCCGGCCATAGGTGGGCTTGAGACCGGTGATGCCGCAAAAGGAGGCGGGCTGGCGGATGGAACCACCGGTGTCGGTGCCGGTGGAGGCCGGACACAGCCAGGCGGCAGTGGCGGCGGCGGAACCACCAGAAGAACCACCGGGTACCAGGCTGGTATTCCAGGGATTGCGCACCGGGCCGTAGTAACTGGTTTCATTGGAGGAGCCCATGGCGAACTCATCCATGTTGGTCTTGCCCAGGGTCACGGCGCCAGCCTGATTGAAGCTTGCCACCACGGTGGCGTCGTAGGGTGAGATGAAATTGTCGAGCATGCGCGAGCCGCAACTGGTGCGGATGCCAGTGGTGCAGAAAATATCCTTGTGGGCGATGGGAATGCCGGTGAAGGCAGCAGCCTCGCCACGGGCTCGGCGGGCGTCGGCCTCGCGGGCCTGGGCCATGGCCTGCTCGGCGGTGACCGTGATGAAGCAATTGAGCTTGGGGTTGAGGCGCTGGATCCGTTCCAGGTAGGCACTGGTCAATTCCGTGCTGGAAAACGACTTGGCCGCCAGGTCTCTGGAAAGTTCGGCGATACCTTTTTCAAACATGGGTGGGTCCTGGTTGCTGGGGCTTCATCTGGGAGGTGCCAAGGGTGCGGGGTGGGCAGGGCTACTCGATCACCTTGGGCACCAGGTAGAGACCGTCGGCGGTGCTGGGGGCAATGGCTTGCAGCAAGTCACGCTGGTCCTGCTCGGTGACCTTGTCCTCGCGCAGGCGCTGGCCGGCGTTGCTGGCATGGGAAAGGGGCTCGACACCACTGGTGTCCACCGCCTGCATCTTGTCTATCAGGGCCAGGATATTGCCGATGCCGCGGGTCACCTCGGCGCTTTCGCCGGGTGCCAGACGCAGACGCGCCAACTGGGCAATTTTCTCCACATCGGAGCTGTCGATAGACATTGATGATCTCCAAAGAGTCGTTTTTTCGGGTGTTTCAGGAATCTGGAAATTTATTTTCCAAGCAACGGAATTGCGCCTTGCTCTAACCAGACACCATTGCTAGAGTTGCACTCTTGCTGGCATGGGTGGCAGCTTCCCGCCAAATCCGCGCAATTATACTGGATGAATGCCCGCTTGGGGCAAACCATTTGTCAGCCACGCCATTACTCGTTCTTTCTCCTGGGGATCAGTTACGTCAATGTTGAAAAAGTTAAGGGGCATGTTTTCCAATGACCTGTCCATCGATCTAGGCACCGCCAACACACTCATCTATGTCAGGGATCAAGGCATCGTACTCAACGAACCTTCCGTGGTATCCATCCGCCACCATAATGGCCAGAAGACAGTCACTGCCGTCGGTGCCGATGCCAAGCGCATGCTGGGCAGAACCCCGGGCAACATCACCGCCATTCGTCCCCTGAAGGATGGGGTGATCGCTGATTTCCAGGTCACCGAGAAGATGTTGCAGCATTTCATCAGCAAGGTGCATGAGCACAGCTTCATCAGGCCTTCCCCCAGAGTGCTGGTGTGTGTGCCGTGCAAGTCGACCCAGGTGGAGCGCCGGGCCATCCGCGAGTCGGTGATGAGCGCTGGTGCCCGTGAGGTGAGGCTGATCGAGGAACCCATGGCCGCCGCCATTGGCGCCGGCCTGCCAGTGGATCAGGCCAGTGGTTCCATGGTGGTGGATATCGGGGGTGGTACCACTGAAGTTGCCATCATTTCCCTCAACGGCATCGTTTATTCCGAATCAGTCAGGGTGGGTGGTGACCGTTTCGATGAAGCCATTACCACCCACGTGCGGCGCAATTACGGCAGCCTGATCGGTGACGCCACTGCCGAGCGCATCAAGAAGGAAATTGGCTGCGCCTTTCCGTCCGAGGAGATTCGTGAGATCGATGTACGCGGGCGCAATCTTGCGGAAGGCGTGCCACGCAGCTTCACCCTGAACAGCGATGAAATCCTGGAGGCCTTGCAGGAACCACTGTCAGCCATTGTGCAGGCGGTGAAGAGTGCCCTGGAACAGTCGCCGCCGGAATTGGCTTCGGATATTGCCGAAAGTGGCCTGGTGTTGACCGGTGGTGGCGCCCTGCTGCGGGATATCGACAAACTCCTCAGCGAGGAAACCGGACTGCCTGTGATTATTGCCGATGATCCGTTATCCTGTGTTGCCAGGGGGGGAGGCAAGGCCATGGAACTGATGGATGCCCATGACCTGGATCTCCTGACCACTGATTGACAGTCTGTTGAAGAACTGTTTTTAACTGACTGTTGAACCGGGTCAAGGATGGCCCGGCAGCAAAAGGCCAGGATGGACTTTCTCAACAAGCTGTCAAGGGCCCGGCAGGGGGGTTGAGCCATCAAATCACTCTTCATTCAACAATCATCCCAGGGCTACCGCCTGCTTATGCTGGTGGTGTTTTCGCTTGGGCTGATGTTTGCCGATCACCGCTTCGACTATCTTGGACAAGTACGCTTCTACGCCGCTTTCGTGGTGACGCCGGTACAATGGCTGGCGGACCTGCCGATCTCTCTCAAGGAGCGCATGGATGAAAACCTGCGCAGTCACAATGAACTGGTGGCGGAAAATACGCGCTTGCGGGAAGAGTTGCTAAATCAGCGTTATCAACTACAGAAGTTGTCCCACCTGGAAGCGGAAAATACTCGCTTGAACCAACTCTTGAATGCGTCCAGCATCGTCGATGAAAGGGTGATGCGAGCCCAGTTGATTCAGGAATCTCCGGACCCGTTTTCCAAACGCGTGTTGATCAACAGGGGCAGTCGCGATGGCGTATATCTGGGGCAGCCGGTATTGGATGCCTTTGGGTTGATGGGGCAGGTGGTGGAAGTGGACCCCTTCAACAGTTGGGTGATGTTGATCACTGACGTGCAGCACGCCACCCCGATACAGATCAATCGTAATGGCATCCGTGCCGTGGCCGCTGGCACCCAGGGCACCCTGCATGAATTGGAACTGCGCAATATTTCCGGAACAGCCGACGTGAGGGTAGGGGACTTATTGGTGACATCAGGTCTGGGGCGGCGCTTCCCACCAGGTTATCCAGTAGGGGAAATCACCTCCATCGTGCATGATCCAGGTCAGCCCTTCGCCATGGTCAAGGTCACGCCCACTGCTCAGATCGACAGAAGCCGCAATTTATTGCTGGTGTTTGCCGGAGATGGTGTCGATCAGCAAAGTGGCGGCAGATGATGGTGACGGCAAGACACCATGGGTCCTGGGTGATTCTGCTCAGCTTTGTATTGGCGGCCTTGCTGTCAGTGCTGCCCCTGCCGCTCTGGCTGGAGCCCTTCAGGCCGGAATGGCCGGTGATGTTCGTGATCTACTGGGTGATGGCCTTGCCGCATCGGATTGGCATGTTGAGTGCCTGGGTGCTGGGATTTTTTCTGGATGTGCTGGAGGGCTCGCTGCTGGGGCTCAATGCGCTGGCCCTGGGCATAGTGGCCTATTTGACCTTGAGCTTGTATCAGCGGTTGAGGATGTTTACACCGGTGCAGCAAAGCGGTACGGTAATGGTGATTGTAGGAATCTACCAATTGCTGACGTTCTGGATTTTGACCGCCAGCAACCAAGCCTCCCCGCCGGATCTGATGTTTCTGGCGTCGGCGGTATCCAGTGCCCTGTTTTGGCCATTTGTATTCGTTGGCCTCAGGCGCGCAAGACGAGCCTTTAGAGTGACATGATCAGGCTGAGAATCTGAAACGAGGTTGTTGGTGGTCACGTTTTCAGTCATGAAATTTGCCCAAATGTTGCATCAGATCAACACTGGAACGCCCTCAAGTCGGGGTAGGCATCCAATATTCCGGCTGGCACTGCTGTTGTCCATTGCCACGTTGATGTCCTGCGCCAGTCTTGATCATCGGGACGACTGGCCCAGGGACTTGCCGTCCTTGTCCTATTTTCGCAATGCCTATGAGAACGATGGCCGCAACCGCGAGTTGCAGGATGAAGTGGACTATTTGTCCTGGGTGGTGAGATTTTTTCATGGTTTCAATCTGACTCCAGGCTGGCAGGAGATGACGGACCAGGTATTGCTTCAGGTCCATCCCATTGATCGCCGCGCGGTGGCGGAAAGGTTGGTGGGCCTGGGACGCAGCATCAGTGCCGAGTGGGCCAAGGACAATGGTGTCAGGCGCATCAACACCCGGCATGTGAATGTGTGGAAGGATGCCTTGCAGGAATCACTGGCCCAGGCCAGCACCAAGGACTATTTGGGTCAGTTGGAGAGCGATGTTTCAGCATTGCTTTCCGGCAAGCTGGCCGGAGACGAAATCTATTTCGAGCGTTACTACTACGACCCCTTCGACGACTGAACAATACCCACTGAGGACAATCCTGTTCAGCCCATCGGGGATGATCAGTCATGACAGCATGTTGCCATTCATCTCACAATTCATTTCCCAATCTTGATTTTTAAGGAACTAGCATGATTTCGATCTCGCAACGCATCGCGGAAGAACTCTCCGCGCGGGAAGCCCAGGTGACAGCGGCCATCGCCCTGCTGGATGAAGGCGCCACCGTGCCCTTTATCGCCCGCTATCGCAAGGAGGTCACCGGCGGGCTTGATGATGTCCAGTTGCGCACACTGGAAGAACGCCTGGGCTACTTGCGGGAGCTGGAAGACCGGCGCCAGGTGGTACTCAACAGCATCGAGGAACAGGGTAAGTTGACCCCCGCCTTGAAGCAGTCGATTCTGGAAGCCGATACCAAGAATCGCCTGGAAGACCTTTACCTGCCCTACAAGCCGAAGCGCCGCACCAAGGCCCAGATTGCCAGGGAGGCAGGCTTGGAGCCGCTTGCCCTGGCGCTGCTTGAAAATCCGATGTTGGTGCCGGAGGACGCGGCTCTGCCCTTTGTCAACGCCGAGCGGGAGGTTGCCGATGTCAAGGCCGCCCTGGATGGCGCGCGCCAGATTCTGATGGAGCAATTCGCCGAGGAGGCGGACCTGCTGCACAAGCTCAGGGAATATCTGTGGCAGCAGGCGGTGATGCAGTCCCGCGTGGTGGAAGGCAAGCAGGCAGAGGGGGCCAAGTTTGCCGACTACTTCGAATTCGAGGAAGCCCTCCACAAAATTCCCTCCCACCGTGCCCTGGCTCTGTTCCGGGGTCGCAATGAAGGTATCCTGCAACTGCAGATTCTCCTCCCCGGCGAGGAGGAAAAGACCACCCATCCCTGTGCCGCCATGATCGCCAACTACTTCAAACTGGAGGATCTGGGCCGCCCCGCCGACAAGTGGCTGGCTGATACCGTGCGCTGGGCCTGGAAGATCAAGATATTCACCCATCTGGATGTGGAATTGAAACTGCGCCTGAAGGAAGCCGCGGAAGAGGAAGCCATCAAGGTATTCGCGGCCAATCTCAAGGACCTGTTGCTGGCGGCCCCCGCCGGGCCCCGCCCCACCATGGGCCTGGACCCGGGCTTGCGCACCGGGGTCAAGGTGGCGGTGGTGGATGCCACCGGCAAACTGCTGGATCACGCCACCATTTACCCTCATGCACCGCGCAATCAGTGGCAGGAGTCCATTGCCGTGCTGGCTTCCCTGTGTGAGCGGCACGGGGTCAAGCTCATCAGCATCGGCAATGGCACCGCTTCCAGGGAAACCGACAAACTGGCCCGTGAACTGATCAAGCTGCATCCTCGGCTGGGACTCAATGCCTTGGTGGTCTCCGAGGCTGGTGCCTCGGTTTATTCGGCTTCTGAACTGGCCTCCAGGGAGTTTCCCGATCTGGATGTGTCGATTCGTGGTGCTGTCTCCATCGCCCGTCGCCTGCAGGATCCTCTGGCTGAGCTGGTGAAAATCGAGCCCAAGGCCATCGGCGTTGGCCAGTATCAGCATGATGTCAGTCAGACCCAACTGGCGCGCAGTCTTGATGCCGTGGTGGAGGACTGCGTGAATGCCGTGGGCGTGGATGTGAACATGGCCTCGGTGCCCCTGTTGACCCAGGTCTCGGGCCTGAGCCAGACCATGGCGGAGAATATCGTCCAGTTCCGCAACGAGCATGGTCCCTTTGCCAACCGCAAGACGCTTTTGAAAGTGCCGCGGCTGGGTCCCAAGGCCTTTGAACAAGCGGCTGGCTTCCTGCGCATCATGGATGGCGACAATCCCCTGGACCGTTCCGCGGTGCATCCAGAGGCCTATGCGGTGGTGGAGAACATCATCGCGCGTCACCGCCGTGGTATTGACGCCATCATCGGAGATCGCGATTTTCTCAAGGCCCTCAACGCTGATGACTTCACTGATGAACGCTTCGGCCGCCCCACGGTGGAGGACATCATCCGCGAACTGGAAAAACCAGGCCGCGACCCGCGTCCGGAGTTCAAGACTGCGGCTTTCAAGGAAGGCGTGGAGGAACTCAAGGATCTGCGTCCCGACATGGTGTTGGAAGGGGTCATCACCAATGTCACCAACTTCGGTGCTTTTGTCGACATTGGGGTGCATCAGGATGGCCTGGTGCATATCTCCGCCCTGGCCAGCCGCTTTGTCAAGGATCCCAGGGAAGTGGTCAAGGCTGGCGACGTGGTGAAGGTCAAGGTGATGGAAGTGGACCTGCCGCGTCGCCGTATCGCGCTTACCATGCGTCTCGACGAAGATGCCGCCACGCGACCTGTGCCGGGTGGTGCCAGGCCAAGCGCCAAACCTCAGCAGCAGAAGCCTCACGGGCGGCAGCAGGCGCAGACACGGCCAGCGGGTAATTCCATGATGGCGGATGCCCTGCGCAAGGCCTTGAAGGGTTGAGGGGATAGCGGGTCCTGATCTGGAACACCCTCGCGGTGGACCATTCCAAGCCTGACTGGACCCTGGGCCTGATTGTTGCGTCATCCAAGAGGACATGCCTGCTGTTTGACTTGGCCGCGGGCCATGTTTTACCTTGGTTCGATGACTTCTGGAACAGACACCATGAGTAGACATTACTGGTCCGAGGATGTACTGGCCATCATGATCGGCACCGGCATCCTGGTGCTGGGACTGTTGGCCTATGGCATGTTGCCGTACCGTGCCGCCGACGCGGAGTTGGCGTTGGCCGCAGCGACCGCGGATTTTGACTCAGGGAGCTGGCGGCCCACTGGCCTGGACAATTGGCTCAGTCGCGTGCTGGATGCATCCCTGGTACGCCTGGGCCGCTGGGATGTGAACCCTTTCCTGGCATTCAGCGGCGGCAGTATTCTGGCTTTCGTCCTGCTCACCGTGGTGTTGGGCCTGGTATTTTCACGGGCGGTTGCCCTGCAGGGGCAGCGCTGCCTGCCCTTCCTGCTGGGCTTTGCCCTGGTCTCCCTGCTGGGCTTGATGGCCTATCTGCTGGGCTCGCAGACAGAATTCCGTGGCTTCGGCCTGGGCTACGCGCTGTGGGCGATTGTGTTGGGACTGGTGGTCAGCAATGTGCTGGGCTTGCCCGATGTACTGAAGCCGGCCTTGCGTCATGAGCTGTACGTCAAGACCGGCTTGATTCTGCTGGGGGCCGAAGTCCTCTTCAACAAGATTCTCGCCATCGGCTTGCCCGGCATATTCGTGGCCTGGGTGGTGACACCTTGTGTGCTGGTACTCACCTATCTGTTTGGGCAAAAAATTCTGAAGATGGAGTCCAAGACCCTCAATATCACCATCAGTGCCGACATGTCGGTCTGTGGGGTATCCGCTGCCATTGCCACCGCCGCCGCCTGCAAGGCCAAGAAAGAAGAACTCACTACCGCCATCGGCCTGTCCATGGTGTTCACCTCGGTGATGATGGTGGCTTTGCCGGCCTTTATCCGCGCGGTGGGCATGCCCGAGGTTCTGGGTGGGGCCTGGATCGGTGGCACCATCGACGCCACTGGCGCGGTGGTGGCGGCGGGCGCCTTCCTGGGCGACACCGCCATGAACGTGGCGGCCACCATCAAGATGATCCAGAACATCATGATCGGCGTGATGGCCTTTGCGGTGGCAGTGTACTGGTCGGCGCGGGTGGACAGCGGTGCTGGTCAAGGTGTAACGGCAGAGGAGATCTGGCGCCGCTTTCCCAAGTTCGTATTGGGTTTTATCGGCGCCAGCCTGGTGTTTTCCTTGTTGCATCAGAGCATGGATGAAGCCATGGCCGCGGCACTGCTGGAGAATGGCGCCATCGGCTTCAGCGTGGGCATCCGCGACTGGTTGTTCTGCCTGGCCTTCAGCAGCATTGGGCTGTCCACCAATTTCAGGGAGTTGCGCGGCCAGTTCACTGGTGGCAAGCCCCTTATCCTCTATGTCTGTGGTCAGGGGCTCAATCTTTGTCTGACCCTGCTGATGGCTTGGATCATGTTCTACAAGGTGTTCCCGGAGATTACCAATGCGCTGTAACCGCTGTCTGGTGCTGCTGGCATTCGTGGCGGGGGTGGTCCTGCTGCGCGAGGGCATCCAGCTGCTCGACGGCCATCTGGCGGTGAGACAGGAACAGGCACGCCTGATTCTGGACCATGACCTGCGTCCGGCGGCCATTTTCTACACCGAGAGTCCCCAGGCGCTGGCGGCGGAAAAGACATTGCGGAGGCGCTTGCCGGACTGACAGTTGTCACTGTGCCGCTACCCTTCCTATAATCCGCCGACTGCCCTGGCACCCATGGGGCTTGGGGTTACCCATGTTCCCCCGCTCAATCATTCTATAAAGGCAACAATAATCAGTGAATGGATGGCAACGTTGGAAACAGGCGCCGCAGACCCTGTGGTTTCGTAGAGCGCTGTTCCAGATTCACCTCTGGCTCGGCATTGGACTCGGTCTCTATGTCCTGATGATCAGTGTCACCGGCAGTGCCGTGGTGCTGAGACCACAGTTCAGTCAGTGGTTCATCCCCAGCCAGGTGGCGTCAACCGAGGGGGAGCCCCTGACTGGCGAAGTGCTTGAAGCCAGGGTGGCGGCAGTCTATCCGGACTACGACATTACCCTGGTGGCGGTGTCCACGCTGCGGGGCCGGGCTGCCTACGTTGCCATGGAAAAGGATGGCGTGGAACAGACCCGCTTCTTTGATCACTATGCCGGGGAGGATCTCGGCGATACCTTCCCCTGGCAGATGCAGGTGATGGAGTGGTTGGTGGACCTGCACGACGAACTGTTGATGGGACGCCAGGGCCGCAGGTTGACCAGCATGATCGGTGGCACGCTGTTCACAGTCATGCTGTTGAGCGGCCTGATACTCTGGTGGCCTGGCCGCGCCCGCTGGTCCGAAGCACTGTGGTTCAGTCGTGGTGGCAAGCGCTCCCTGATGTGGCAGCTGCATGTGGTACTGGGGTTCTGGGGCATGTTCCTGATGCTGGCCTGGGGGATTTCCTCGCTTTACTTTGCCTTCCCCGGGGTATTTGACATGGTGATCGATGCCCTGGATGATGAACTCTACGATTCCAACCGGCCAGACGCCTTCCTGCAATTGTTGATCAGAACCCATTTCGGGCGCTTCGGTCCCCTCTGGGTCAGAATCACCTGGGTAGTACTGGGTCTGTTGCCGGCCTTGTTGTTTGTGACCGGCCTGGTGCTGTGGTGGCGGCGGGTGGTGAAAAGAAAGTGGCTGGCGCGCGGTCCAGGGGAAAAGGCCCCGGCACGGCAGCCGGTGGAACCCTGATAACGAGAGAACCTGTCATGAGCATCATGAGAGTCCTGCGCAATAGCGTGATCCTTTGCCATCGCTACCTTGGCATCCCCCTGAGCTTCATGTTCGTGTTGTGGTTCCTCTCGGCATTCGTGATGATCTATGCTGGCGGCATGCCCCGCATCACCCCGGATATGCGAACCGAGGCTGCCGCACCCCTGGCACTGGATAGGGTCAACCTGAGCCCGCTGCAAGCCACCGATACCATTGGCTTTGAACCCGGCGCGGCAAGCCTGCGGATGTTGCTGGGGCGCCCTGTATACGATTTCAGTGAACAGGGGGCACCCGGCCCCTTTGTGTTTGCCGATGACGGCGAACTGCTGGATGCCCTGACACAGGATCAGGCGCGCCAGGTGGCGGCGGAGTTTCTGGATATTCCCGCCACCGAGCTGAATTTCGTTGCCATGATCAATGACGTTGATCAGTGGACGCTGACATTGCGTGGGGAGCTGCCTTTCTACAAGTACTCGGTGGATGATGGTCGTGGCACCGAGGTTTATGTATCAGTCAACCATGCCAGGGTGAGCGTCTATACCACCCGCCAAAGCCGCCTGCTGGCCTGGCTTGGCACCATACCTCACTGGCTCTACTTCAAGGATCTACGGCTGAATCAGCCCTTGTGGTATGACATCGTGGTGTGGTCCGCGGGCATTGGCTGTGTGCTGGCTCTGCTTGGGCTGATTCTCAGCGTGACTCAGTTCCGCAAGGTGCGGCCGTTCAAGCTGGCGCGCGCGATTCCCTATCACGGCGCCATGCGCTGGCACTACATTCTGGGCTCGGTTTTCGGGGTGGTGACCCTGACCTGGGTGTTCAGCGGTCTGCTGTCCATGGAACCCTTCGACTGGACCCGGGCCAGGGGGCTGTCGCTGGACAGAAATGTCTATGGTCAGGCGGGGCTTGATCTGCAAGCCTACCCGGTCATTGATGCCGGACAGTGGGACGGCCTGGTGGTGGGAGATATCAAACAGATCGACTATGCCTGGATACAGGAGCGGCCGTTCTATCTGGCAAGTTACACCCCGCCCATGGGGGTTGAGCGCGTCAAGCGTGAGAGGCTGCATCAGCCCTATCAGATTCTGGGACAGGCGGAGGCCAGCAATGTGCTGATATCCATGCCTGAGTTCAGAGTCCATGACAGTTTCGATATTGCCGACCTGGTGGCGCGCCTGGATGCCGCCGCGCCTGATGCACAGGTTGTTTCCTACGAATTGCTACAGGAGTATGACGATTATTTCTACTCCAGAAATGGCCAACTGCCTTTGCCGGTGCTGCGGGTGAAATTCGATGATCCCATGCAAAGTTGGTTCTACGTGGACCCCCGCCGCAGCCAGGTACTGAGCATGGTGCACAAGTCAAGCAGAATGGAACGTTGGTTTTACAATGGTCTTCACAGTCTTGACTTCGCCTTCTGGTATCACAAACGCCCCTTGTGGGATATCGGGGTGATACTGCTGTTGCTGGGCGGACTGGGCATCAGTTGTCTGGGCCTGTGGCTGGGTCTGAGACGTGCCAGGTATGATCTGCTGGCTCTGATAGCCAGGATAAAAACTGCCTCATCTACATCCAAGGAGATAGCGGATGCGATTACTTAGTATTGTCAGTGTTGTTCTGATATTGCTGTTGCCGGTCTCCCAGGTGCTTGGTCAGGACTTTCCCCTCGGCGAGGGTCCCTGGAGCTATGACACCTACTCGCCGTCATCGACAATCAAGGTTTCCGTGGTTGCCCGCGGTATCAATCATCCCTGGGGCATGGCCTTTTTGCCGGATGGCAATATCCTGGTGGCAGAACGGGATGGCCCCATCCGCGTGATCCGCAATGGCCGGCTCGACCCGAATCCCCTCACCGGCACACCGGAAGTGGCGCAGGCTGCCACCGGCGGCATGATGGACTTGGTGCTGCATCCCGATTTCGATAACAACCGCCTGGTCTATTTCACCTATGTGAAAGGCGGTGAGCTACCGCCGGGTGCCACCTACTACGCCAATACCGTGCTGGGTCGTGGCCGCCTCAACGAGACCGTGACCGGGCTCACCGATGTCATCGATGTGTTTGTGCCCGAAGCCTGGAGCACGACTCCCGGTGGCATGGGGTCCAGATTGCGTTTTGCCCCCGATGGCACCTTGTTCATGAGTTCCCCCTTCCGGCGCGACTTTGACAATCCTCAGAACCCCATGAGCCATATCAGCAAGCTGTTGCGGCTCAATGACGATGGCTCCACTCCCGCCGACAATCCCTTCGTGGGCCGGGAGGGCTATCTGCCCCAGATCTACAGTATTGGCCATCGCGCCATGGAGGGCATTGTGTTCCACCCCGAGACTGGAGAGCTATGGACCCATGAGCACGGCCCCCAGGGTGGCGACGAAATCAATATCATCCGTGCTGGCGCCAACTATGGCTGGCCCCTGGTTACCTATGGCCGGGACTATGATGGCACCAAGGTGGCGCCAGTACCCTGGCGCGAGGACATGGCCGAGCCTGAATTGATCTGGGTACCCTCCATCGCCCCCTCCGGCATGATGTTTTACACCGGGGACCGCTTTCCCCAGTGGCGCAACCACCTGTTCGTGGGGGCGTTGATGACCGGCAGGATTCCAGGCACGGGGCATGTGCAACGTATCGAATTCAATGAGCACGGCGAGGTCAAGCGGGAGTCCCTGCTGGTGGATCTCAAGCAGCGGGTGCGGGATGTGCAGCAAGGTCCGGATGGACTGATCTATGTGCTGACCGAGGAGGAAGACGGCGCCTTGCTGGTGATCGAGCCGGCAGAGTGAGCCAACAATGGCTTACAGGCCCAGGGTCACCAGCATTGGATTGTGATCCGAGGCCTGGCTGCGCAGGGTTTCCGCCTTGAGTGTGCGCAGACCGCGGACGAAGACATGATCCAGATGACGCCCCATGAAGCGGGTGCGGTGATCGCGGGGAAACTCCACCGCCTTCAGGCATAGCTTGGAAGTGAGTTCTCGCAGGATGCGTTCCCTGCCACCATG
>JBJHAY010000039.1:0-15841 GCA_050485205.1 Gammaproteobacteria bacterium | reverse complement strand
GCGTAGGCCCGCAGAGCCTGGGTCAGGATGCTGTCGAAGTCTCCCAGCGGGTACTTGGCCACGGCGGCGTAGGAATGGATGCCAGGGGTATTGGCCAATACCTCCGCCGCGCTGGCCGCCAATATGGACGTTGACCCAGGGACCGTCACCTCGATGTGGTCCCACAGGGCCTCCACCGCGAAGCTGTCAGCAGCCGTCTCCGAGGGGAATTGCGCCTGTTCCCCACCCGGCATATCACCTGCAATATCGCGCCCGTGCACAGTTGTGGACCTGACGCCCCGCAGCTGTGCATTCAGATTGCGGGCCAGTTGGCGGATGAAGCGCATCCGCACCGAGCGGCTTTTTATGGTGATTTCAGGGGAATATTTGGCGATGAATTTCATTCGGGGTTACAGGGCACGGAGTGGAATGCGCTAATTTGGTGCGCATAGCGCAATCAAGCACCAAAAAGGAGCAATGAAAGATGCCCAATTTTGGTTATCCTCCCCGTGAATACTGATCCTTTCAGGATTAATAGGAATGGCATATATTTTGCTCCCTATGGGGTACTTGTGGCAAGCAAGCCCTGCTACCCCATGAGCACCCGCACCAGGATTCGGCGCCCAACGCCCGTCCCAGGGCACAGACCGGAGCCTGACAAGGTCCCAGTTTCAATAGCAATAATGTCGGCCACAGGGCCGCGACCAATAACTCTACGGAGGAGCGTAATGTCTGCAAAGACTTTAAAGATGATCAAAGACAACGATGTAAAGTGGGTTGACCTCCGTTTTACAGACTTCAAGGGCAAGGAGCAGCACGTGTCTGTTCCTGCCGCTGACGTGGATGAAAGCTTTTTCGAAGGCAAGATGTTCGACGGCTCCTCCATCTCCGGCTGGAAGGGCATCAACGAATCCGACATGATCCTGCTGCCTGATGACAGCACTTCGGTACTCGACCCCTTCTCCGAGGAAGCCCAGGTCAACATCACCTGCACCATCGTCGAGCCCGCCACCATGCAAGGCTATGACCGCGATCCGCGCTCCATCGCCCTGCGCGCCGAGTCCTACCTGAAGTCCACCGGCATCGGCGACACCGCCTACTTCGGTCCCGAGCCCGAGTTCTTCATCTTCGACAGCGTGAAGTGGAAGACCGACATGAGCGGCACCATGGTCAAGATCAACTCCAGCGAAGCCCACTGGTCCTCCGACCAGGACTTCGACGGCATGAGCCTCGGCCACCGTCCGCGCGTCAAGGGCGGTTACTTCCCCGTGCCTCCCGTGGATTCCCTGCACGACATCCGCGCCGCCATGTGCCAGGCCATGATGGACATGGGCCTGAAAATCGAAGTACACCACCACGAAGTAGCCAACGCCGGCCAGTGTGAAATCGGCGCCTCCTTCAACACCTTGGTGAAGAAAGCCGACGAAGTGCAGATTCTGAAGTACTGCGTGCACAACACCGCGGCCCTGTTCGGCAAGACCGCCACCTTCATGCCCAAGCCCATCGTCGGTGACAACGGCAGCGGCATGCACGTGCATCAGTCCATCTTCAAGGATGGCAAGAACCTGTTCGCCGGCGACGGCTATGCCGGCCTGTCCGAAACCGCGCTGTACTACATTGGTGGCATCATCAAGCACGCCAAGGCCCTCAATGCCTTCGGCAACGCCTCCACCAACTCCTACAAGCGCCTGGTGAAGCATTTCGAAGCACCGACCCTGCTGGCCTACTCCGCCCGCAACCGCTCCGCCTCGATCCGCATCCCCTACAACCTCGGCGGCAACCCCAAGGCGACCCGCATCGAAGCCCGCTTCGGTGATCCCACCGCCAACCCTTACTTCTTCTTCGCGGCCCTGCTGATGGCGGGTCTCGACGGCATCCAGAACAAGATCCACCCCGGCGACGCCGCCGACAAGGACTTGTACGATCTGCCGCCAGAAGAAGAAGCCATGATCCCACGCGTGGCCTTCAGCCTGGAAGACGCCCTGGAAAACCTCGACAAGGACCGCGAGTTCCTCACCAAGGGTGGCGTCTTCACCGACGACATGATCGATGCCTACATCGATCTGAAGTTGCAGGACTGCCGCCTGGTGGGCATGACCACCCACCCGCTGGAGTTCGAGCTGTACTACAGCGTGTAAGCAAGCCCTCACAGGAAAAGCCCGCCACCCGGCGGGCTTTTTTTTGCCCGCTCCTACAGGAGAAGAGGCAGCTTGCCATCTTGATGGCAGCGGCGCACTATATTGGTGCAAAGCACTTGCGCCAATCCAGCGCAACAGCCCGCCTTCCGGCACCTTTCAGGTTGGTTCACTATTTGCATGCAAACCAAGGCACATTCGGAGCACCAAGTTTGAACATCGAGTCACTCAATACCAGTCTCGTCGACAACCTGACCACGGCCATCATCGTGCTGGACGGACATCTGCGCCTGCGCCATCTGAACCCCGCCGCCGAAACCCTGCTGGAAACCAGCAAGCGCCACTGCCACCTGCAGAAAATCGCCGAACTGTTCCGCGATGCCGGTGAGCTGCCGGACTCCCTGCGCAACGTGCAAAAGGATGGCAGCACCTTCATCGGCCGCAAAATTCAGTGGGAATTGGCCAATGGCAACAAACTGGTGGTGGACTACGCCATTTCCCCCCTCCACGACCTGGGCGAATACGCCCTGCTGGTGGAAATCCAGGGACTCGACCGCGCCTATCAGATCAGCCGCAAGGAACTGTTCCTCAGCAGCCATGAGACCACTCAGGAACTGGTGCGCGGCCTTGGCCACGAAATCAAGAATCCCCTCGGCGGCATTCGCGGCGCCGCCCAGTTACTGGCGGCGGAACTCAATGACCCGGATCTGCAGGACTATACCAACATCATCATTGGCGAGGCCGATCGCCTGGTGAAACTGGTGGACCGCCTCACCGGCGGTTACCAGCATGCCAGCCTCGCCATGATGAACATCCACCAGGTGCTGGAGAGGGTACGCCAGGTGGTGGAAGCCGAGGCCCAGGGCAAGGTCACCATCGTGCGCGACTACGACCCCAGCATTCCCGAGTTCATGGGCGACGTGGAACAACTGATCCAGGCGGCGCTCAACATCGTCCGCAACGCCATGCAGGCACTGACCGAGTGCGACATGCAGGGCGCCAAGCCGCGCATCATCCTGCGCACCCGCACCATGAGCCACCTGACCATCGGTTCCACCGTGCACAAGCTGGTGGCCCGCATCGAGATCATCGACAACGGACCCGGCATCGATCCCAACCTGATCGATACCATCTTCTTCCCCATGATCAGTGGCCGCGCCGAAGGCACTGGGCTGGGCCTGTCAATTGCACAAACCATCGTCGCCAACCACGGCGGCCTGATCGAATGCGAAAGCCATCCAGGCCGCACCAACTTCATCATTTCCATTCCTCTTCAAGCAGAAGGCAAATCATCATGATGGCAGCTCAACACAAAGACACTATCTGGATCGTGGATGATGACCGTTCGATCCGTTGGGTACTGGAGAAATCCCTGGACAAGGCGGGCTTCGACATCAAGAGCTTCGAAAATGGCGAACTCATGCTGGAAAAGCTCAAGAATCAGCAGCCGGACGCCATCATCAGCGACATCCGCATGCCCGGCACCGATGGCCTGGAAGTATTGCGCAAGGTCCACGACAACTACCCGCAAGTGCCCGTCATCATCATGACCGCCCACTCCGACCTGAGCAGCGCGGTGAAATCCTACAAGCGTGGCGCCTTCGAATACCTGCCCAAGCCCTTCGATGTCAACGAGGCGGTGGCGGTGGCGGAACGCGCAGTCAAGCACGCCAAGGAAAGCAAGCCTGGCGCCAGCGTGGCGCCACCAGTGATGGAAACCAAGGAGATCATCGGCGAGGCCCCTGCCATGCAGGAAGTGTTTCGCGCCATTGGCCGTCTCTCCCATTCCAACATCACAGTGCTGATCAAGGGCGAGTCCGGCACCGGCAAGGAACTGGTGGCCCAGGCTCTGCATCGCCACAGCCCGCGTGCAGAAAAACCCTACATCCCTCTGAACGTGGCGGCCATTCCCAAGGATTTGATCGAATCAGAACTGTTTGGTCATGAAAAAGGCTCCTTCACCGGCGCCACGCAGTTGCGCAAGGGCCGCTTCGAGCAGGCCGACGGTGGCACCCTGTTTCTGGACGAAATCGGCGACATGCCGATGGAAACCCAGACCCGTCTGCTGCGCGTGCTGTCTGATGGCGAGTTTTACCGGGTCGGCGGCCTGACGCCGATCAAGGCCGACGTGCGCATCATCGCCGCCACCCACCAGGACTTGCAGAAACGGGTCAAGGAGCACTTGTTCAGGGAAGACCTTTATCACCGTCTCAATGTCATTCCCATCACCCTGCCACGACTGGCGGATCGCCGCGAGGACATCCCCGCCCTCACCGAACACTTCCTGGCCAAGGCGGCGCGGCAGATGAGCGTGGAAACCAAGGTGCTGCGGCCGGAGACACTGAAATATCTGTGTGCCCTGAATTGGCCCGGCAACGTCCGTCAGCTGGAAAACTTCTGCAGTTGGATCACGGTGATGGCTTCCGGCAGGGAAGTCTTTATCAACGACCTGCCGGAGGATTTCCTCAAGGGGCCGGAACAGGACAACATCGTCATCAACTGGTCCCAGGCGCTGCGCAACTGGGCTGATCAGGAGCTGAGTCTTGGCCACAGTTCGATACTGGATCAGGCGACGCCCATTTTCGAACAGACCATGATCGAAGTTGCGCTCAAGCACACCGGCGGCCGCCGCCGTGACGCGGCTGAATTGCTGGGCTGGGGCAGGAATACCCTGACCCGCAAGATCAAGGAACTGGGCATGGCGCAGGAAGACAGCGAGGAGGAGGAAGAAGACCATTCCTGATCCCACCCCTGTTTGCCCCGCAGGCGCCATGAAGGTCACCAGCAGGGCTCACTCCTGCAAGGATATGTTCAGCCACGCCCTAGTGGGCCATGCGTGAAGTTCGGTAATCTCAGGACCTGCGCCACCTGGCGAAGCGAACGCTTACCGAACTTTGCGCATGGTCCACTAGCGGTCAGTCGAAGATTTCCTGCCAGTTGATAATGCGGTCATGGCCGCGGAAACTACCGAACTCGATCAGGGATCTCGGATCGTCATCGTAGGAATCATCGGCATTCACGTCCAATAATTCGCCATCACCACGCCATTCATAGCGCAGGAATTCCAACCCGAGAGCCTCAAGATCCAATTCAATCAAGGCCGAACCATCATTGCCCTCGCCCGGCGGGCGGATCAACAAGGGATTGGCGACATTGCCACCGGCAACCACTTGGCCACTGACGTTTTCTATCACCAGATCATTTTCCGAAAGGAAATCAGTGAAGCTTCCGTTGACGAAGGACAGTTCATCGCTGTCGAAGGGTGTGCAGTTGTCCATCTCATTGATCACGAATCTCTCACCATCGAAGTACTGCACATCCAGGCGCACATCCAAGAGAGAGCCGCCGTCTCCCAGGGCCACGTCCGAACCGTAGGCATTGCGCAGCAAAATGCGGCCATAGCGGAATTCCTGATCGGCACCCAACTGGCGATAGAGATAGTCTTCATCTTCATCCAGATCGATATCAAGAAACTCCAACGCCACCATGTCGCCATCCACCGGATTGAAGCCGATTTTCACCGTGGCAAATGGTCCATCAGGAGACGCCACGGGAGACTGCCGGTTGAAAATCAAATTACCTTCCAGCTCCAACACACCGTTGACCCACTCACCTTGATAGCTTGCGGCAAAGCCACGTGTTGAAGGTTCATTGGCCAGTCTTGAGGTGAACACCTGATCCGCGCCGTCCGGGTTGGCAAACACGGCACCGAAGTCCAACTGGCCATAGGCATCCAGCTTGGCAAAGCCATTACGGTAATTCTGGGTCACCTGGCCACCCTGATTACGGGCCTCCATTTCAAAGATCAGCCCAAACTCTTCACCCATGTAGGTAAAGGTGGAAGCCGGTGAACACATCAGCCTGGTGCGGCGCGTGATGGTGGAGCTATTGACGATGAAGTGGGCTGGCCTGAAACGCCCTACATTTTTCAGATTACCCTGCACACCTTCACCACTGCCAAGATAATTTCCGGAATCCAGGTTGGCCAGCAAATCGATAATCCCCACTTCAGAATAGGTCATGGTGTGGGTGTCCTGGCCATTACTGAAATTGATAAAGGTATTGGTGGACAAGTTCCCTTCATTGCCCCCGGCAGGTGCGACCAAGCTATGGGTCACTGCCATGTCATTCTGAGCTGGGGTAATTTCGCTGCCATAATTAGGGGTGGTCGGATTGTTGAACAGATCAGCGCCCTGGTCCGGCACACCGTCTTGATTGGCATCATCCTCCGCTTGCCAGGCGATGGCCCTGATTGTGGTATCAAAACCAACACCAGCCACTTCAAATACAGAACCATCCGCATCCTCTGCCCAGGATTCCGCGTCATCGTCATTGCCATTATCGTTACGGTCAGCACTGAAGTCGATGTCATAACCAAAGGGCCTTACGATAAAACTATAAGCAGTATCGAAGCTATTTCCAATATTGCCAACACTGCTGCCACGCATGAAATTGTTGGAAGCAATGGGGTTTCCTTGTTGATCCAATTCAGGGATATTGTATCGAGCATGTGCCTGCATGGCGCCCACGTCACCATAGGTCAGAACAAGTTGAGCACCCACATATGAGCCATCACCAAAATCGCCATTAATGAAATTTTCAAACCGCAGCTGGATCGGCTCAAGACCCGCGCTTACCCAAGTGGTCAAATTGTTATTGACCGGATTGATATCAGCATTACCAGACAGATTACTGACATTGACCGGATAGCCCAAATTACATTCCAGGGGGTCTATGCACTCGAAGGCAAGCTCGACGACTATATCTTCTCCTGGACCAAACAATGCCTCACACACAGCGGGATTATCATCATTGGCCTGTATCGCCTGAAGGGTAATGATGTCACCATTGCCTCCCGGATAAAGATTGGAAGGCATCCCCGCCACCAAGGTGGGAAGATAAGGAGTGCCTTGTGTCTCATTAAAGAATCGCAAGCCTGCGTTGGAAAAACTCAGCGGTGAATTCTCCACCTGCTGTCTCGCACTGCTGTCGATGACAGAGAGCGTCAAGACTTCAGGATCGCTGATCAACTCACTGTAGAACAGTGGGAAAGTCACTGATCCCTCTGTCCCAGTGAAGGTATAAGTAGCGACGCCAGTACCAGGAGTCGCGGCAAAGGCTCCAGTAGCATTGACCGGTGGCGCCCAAGTGCCACGACCAGTGTTGGTATTGAGACTGATCGTGGTGCCCGCCACGGGAAAGATTGCCCCATGCGCCGCGGTATGCGCGGTAATGGTTACATTTTCAGCCAGACAGGAAATACCGAATCCAGAGTGGGTAATCGCATAGTGATCCACGCCGAGCGTACTCTCCCATCCCTCACAGTCATTGGTCTGGGTCTGGATCTGTACGTAGTCGACAAAGAAAGCCACGTCAGTATTCACACTGAAGCCTGATACGACACGGAATTGAATTTCGAGAATGCCATCGAAATCAAAATCATCAAGTGTGATCGTCACAGGATCAACAGGGTTTTGATTGCCGGTCAACTCCTTGAAATCGCTCAAGATAATCCAGTCATCATTATCTGCCGTGCTCTCCCTGGCTTCCAGTACGAGCCTATCCGCCAATGTCAAATTGGTGGCACGCCATTTGAATGAAAGTACCGGCGTGACACTTGGCGTGTAATCGCTAAAATCCACGCTGCGCCGTATGCTGGGCTGGCTGGGCGAAGGACTGTCATTGATTCTCAACTCTCCTCCTGATGTGATGCGAATCTTGCCGCTGCCAGGAAGTCCATTGTCCCCTGCCTCCACCCAGGGACCGGCAAATTCATAACTGGTATCGTTATTACCGTAGCTCACAGTGGAGAACTGATCCAGATAGGTAATGACCTCGACGAATTGCGAAATGGTAATATTCGGATCCTCATCTGGCGCCTCCCTGGCTATGCCATTACTTACATCCACATCGAAGGTGACAGCGGAATCCAAATCCATCAAGTACAGATTGACCTGGCCCTGATCATTGGCATGGAACTCATATACCGCAGTGCCATCTCCGTCATTGAAATGCAGGGTGCCCATGGCGTTAACATCCTTGGCCCACTCGCCAACACCCAGTCCGTTGTCCAGCAGAATCGAACCGCGATAGCTGGTTTCCCTGGTATGCCCCAGGCCAACGTGCTTGGTAATGGTAATCATGGGCGCGGTGCAGGTATCGCCTCCAGAACTGGTAATGGCAAAGTGGCCATAATAGGCATCTTCGATTACATGGACGGCATTGAGGCGTCTTTCCTCGTCATAAGGCGTGAACTGACCGGGCAGGCTGTCGCCCAGGAATCTCGGGGTCGCCTCTGGTATTGTGGGATCGTATTCCACCAGATCGATACGGCTGAATTCCACCAGTGCCAAGGGGTCATTGGGAATAATGATCACGCTTTCATCATCAACGGAAATGATGTACTTGTCGCTATCCCCATAGCGAATATAGGCGGCATCGATGTTGCCGGTGGTATCATCGAACATGTCACCATCAGCGCCATCCAGAAGAATGGCCTGCACCAATCCCGTCGACATGTTGTAAAGCACCAGGTCATTACTCTGGAATGGCGTGCCTCCAATGGTGGCATTCTGGGCGGTGGAGAGAGCGATCAACCAGGTGCCTGGATCATAGTTCCAGTTCAGCGGCGTGGCATTGTCACTGAAGAACACATGTACCGCGTCGATGTCGATGGCGGCATTGCCAAAGACAGTGGCACCGTCAAATATCTTGGTGGCCACTTGCAATATCGGATCGAATACCACCAAGTCACCGCGGCTGAAGCTGACCCCGGCCAGTTGGGCGGAGGCATCACTGGTGGAAAGCACCAGGTGGCCATTGGGCAGCAGATGCACGGCATTGATGTCCTGGATACTGGAATTGGGCACGCTATTGGTGGCAAGGAACACTGAGCCCACATCTTCCACGGGATCATAGAGAATCAGATCAGCGGGACTGAAAGGCCCAACCGGTCCATCGACACCGAGGCTTGTCTCGTCGGCCCCACTCACTGAAATCAGGAAGCGCTCCTGGGATGCGACGACCTGACCCAGCACAGTGCTGTTCAATGTCGTAACGTTGTTGGCAGTATTGTTATCAAAATTCCCCGTCGCGACACTGACCGAGGCCGAGTTCACCACGGTGTCGCCCTCATTCGCGGGCGATACCACGTTGGCGGTATTGATGGTGATGACGCTGGGGCTGTTGATCGCCAGTGGCACCGTGCGCACACAGGTCACCTGCTGGCCACTGATATTGGAGCAGTCCCAGTTGGTGCCACTGGCGGACACTGGCTGCAAGCCATTGGGCAAGGTATCGACCATGGTGATCTGCTTGGTGGTGGCATCAGGCCCAAGATTGGTCACCGTGACCTGGTACTGCGCGGCAGAGTTGAATTCAATCACGCCCACCACGGCCTTGCTTACCGATAGGTCGGTGCTGATGCCTTGTACATTGACCGTGAAGGCATCGACATTGTTGTTGTTTGGCTGCTTTTCATTGATATCGTCGATATCAATCAGGTATTTGTTGAGATCGTTGACGTTGTCGAACTGTGGCGACTTGTTGCACTCAAGGGGATTGGGATGTTGGCCGGCTGGCACAATGTCCGTGCAGTTGCCGCCATTATGGGAAACCCGCCCAACGGTGGTAATGTCATTGTTGAGCGCGGTGAAGAAGGTATCATCGGCAAACTTCAGAAACACTTCTATCACAGGCAGGCTCTCACCTATCTGGAGCTGACCATTGATGTCAGCACCGATGCCAGTGGTCCAGTCATTGGCAATATCGATGCTGCATGTGAACGCGGTAGCGGTCCTGTAGCTGCAATCCCAGCCTGGAGCAGTAATGGGGTTGACATCAACCAAGGTCACACCATTGGGCATATTGCCTGTGACCAACACTATCCCATCGGCATATCCGCCTTCATCAGTACCATCTCCATTATTGACCACTTCATATAAAAATCTGGCCGTGCCATCTGATCCGACCCTGAAGTTACCCGCGCCAGTCACGAAAATTTCCAGGTCGGCGATAGGTGAGTTGGTAATGGCAATGAATTCTCCCGTCAACAACACGATGTCACCACCAGTACCATAACGGGTAGTGATCTGTTCAGCTTCAGTCAGGCCGAAAGGGTGAAGTATCCCTTCAATATCCCCAGGTGAGTCTGGCTCGTCCACACCCTCGACATAGTAAGTATCTATATCAACGCCATAACTCTGGCCATTGGCCAGTACATAACCAATAAATTCACCGGTTACTTCATCATATTCAGGGTATGAGACCGTGCCGTTATACTGGTTATCAATAGGGTTGTAGTCATTGATCAACGCAGTGAAAGTGAAGCTGTTCGGATCATTTTGCAGCTCTATCACCTCATCGCCATCCAAGATCAGTTCATCGCCTTCGAAGGTGACATGGGTCAAGGTGCCATAGGGCAGCCTTGCATCATCCGGTGAAGCCATGCGGAAATTACGGGGCACCAAGGTAAAGGAAGAATTGCGAAATGGCTGAAATCCATGGAAAAGGTTGATCACGTTCAGGTCTTCGCTTTCCGCTTCGTATACCACTACCAGCGCCCATCCTGAGAGACAGGTTCTGTTGTCTTCCCATTCAGCAGTATCCTGAGCCGTCAGATGACTGAAACGATAAGTGGTCTCTTCCTGTTCCAGCACCACGCCCTGCACATCCACATACGCTGCAAAAAACGAATAAAGTTCGCCATAGGGATTGGTGATTCTGAACACCTGGTCCACTGGCGCCTGTGGCGCAAATATGGGTACCTGGTCACCGTCTGGCCCAAACATCACATCGCGATCGATGTGCTCTTCCGCGCCTGATGCCGCCCAGTAGAGGTAGGCGGCCTTGATATCCACATCTGGAGGCAGCACCAATGTGGCAGTAGAGCCTGTTGTCTCAGCGACAAACTGGCAAGATTGGAAATTGAAATCCGGTAAAAAATTACCTTCACCATCTAACGTGGGATTGTCGGGGGTTGAACGCAAGGTATTACCGATGGCGCGATAGTTCACCTTGCCGGAGAACGTCCGGTACAGCGTCACCGGCACGTAACCTTCCGCCGCTGGCGGGCCATCAACTATCGGTCCTATCGCCAATACCACATGGGCCACCCGGTTATGAGTTGTGGTCATGCTCTGTTCGGTAACAGTAATGGCATTGGCCTGGGGGAACAGTTCGTAGCTGCCGAAAAACTCCACACCATTGGGGCTGGGGTCTGGCGTCATCACTCCAGTGGTGGCCCATAGCCGATTGGCCAGGGTCGATTCGAACATGGTCATATCCTGACCCGTGGCAATGGCGCTGATGACTATGGAATTGTTGGAGCTCGTGGTGACAGCCGTGGCCGACACATAAGGATTATTGGTGATCCCGGTGGCCTGGGTTCTGTTGAGCGTACCACTGTTGGGCGAGTCAATATCATATTCAGGATAATTCTGCTCCACATAATTCAGCACCACCAAGCACATGGCGGGGTCATTGGCGGCTCCTGTAAATGCCGCGTCATAGGCCCCCGCGCCCGCTGGCAGGTCCTCATCCTTGATGGCCCATACTTCCAAGGTCAGACCATCGCCATCAGTATTCTTTTCACGCCAGAGATATTCCATGCTGGATGTGCCGATGGAGGCGCCCGTGACATCGGCCTGGGATTCGCTGGCAATGTACATCAATACCATGCGCGAGCCACCCGTGGCCTCCGACGACAATAGGTTGACGGCATTGCTCTGACTTTGATTGTCGTAGCATGCATATTCAGCCATCACCGGCAAACAGGCATTGATCCTCAGGGTAGGATTGAAATTACTGTCCACCGTGATACCGGGAGCGGTGGCAATGATGTTCAGGGTTTCCACCACCGTGCTGCTGAATACGATGTCCACCATCGCCCCGTCCGGGTTGGCATCGGCGGCAACGAATTGATAGCGTCCGGTGCCATTGTTGGGGTTGTTGTCGATCAGGGTTCCGGCGCCAGTGGTACTGATCCAGGTACCGTGATTGGTGCTGGTGGTCAGCTGCATCTCTCCGGTGAAGTGGGTTGCCCGCGCATCATTGACACTGCTCCACACCTCGAATGTCACCGTGGTCACACTGCATGCGGTGGTGATTGACGGTGCCAGGCTGATGCGAAAGGTACAGGGATCGATGGCTAGCGGTGGGTTGAATGAGGGGTTGGCGCTGAAGGAACCGGCGGATACCGTGAAATCAACGCCACTTGAAGTAGTGCCATGGGTAAAACCGAAGGTGACTTCGCCGGCATTGGCCACACTGTAAGTGTAATTTGCCACGCCATTGCCAATGTTGCTGAGATTGGCCGGGGTGCCGGTATTTACCGTCCAGTTGCCCTGGGAAGTACTGGTGCTGATGTTGATGGTGCCAGCGTACAAGGGCACCACCGTGCCCGCAGTGGTAGTGATGCGCATGGTGACCAGTGCCATGCTGCAGACATCACTGGTGCCACTGTGGGAAACCCTCACCTGGCACACCGTCATGTCCAGCGGCGCCGCGGAGGAGCCGGGATCGATGTCATCCATGTTGTCCATGTGGGAGGTGGCGGTAAAGCTCAGGCCAGTGAGGGTGGAGGTGCTGCTGAAATGAATCACCGCCTGGCCGTTGTCATCGTCGCTGAATTCATATTCCACAACTCCTGCCGAGACCGTCACCAGGTTACCCTGGGCATTGGGGCCTTTGACATAGGTACCGGCGTTCTGGCTGTTGGAGATGATCACCTTGCCGGTGAAATCCTCGATCAGGTCATCATTGCCATCGCGGATGCTGATGGTAAGGGCGGTGGGGGCGCAGATGCCGGCGCTGGTGGTGTGTTCGATTTGGAAGTAAAACACGTCAGGCGCTTCTTCTACTTCGATGACACCAGGGACCAAGTAGTTGCCGGTACTGCCCTGTATCCTGAATCCAAGAGAATAAGTACCTGACTCGCCAAGAATCAGATTGCTGAAAACTGCCTGTCCGCTGGCATTCGTCATTACCTGCGTGGTGCCTGTGGGTTGTGCGGGCCCAGACTCCGTGTTGGCCTCGATGGTAATGTCGCTAATGGGAGCACCCTCACCATTGAGCAGTTCAATCACCACCTGGTTTATGGGCATCCCTGTAAACGCTGTGGTGGGATAGGGACCATCCACGGCCATGGTGGGAGATTTATATCTAACTACCACAATTCCTGTGGCTCCAGAACTACCGCTATTATTGCCTCCGGCGCCGTTGCCTCCATTGCCCGTGAAAGGGGTTCTCGCCGCCCCGGCTGCAGCAGTTGTGGCACCATTGCCTCCTACTGCAAACAGTGCGCTGGTGGCTGCGGGATTGCCCAGTTCGACACTGAGGTTTCTGCCGGTACCACCAGCTTCAGTAGTACTCGCAGCAACCGCTCCACCGCCACCTCCACCGCTAGTCCCACTGGCATTGGCGCCGCTATTTCCTTGCCCGCCCGTTCCTGCAGCACCGTTTGAATTTGCGTTGGTGCCCTGGTTTGCGCGGGCGCCACCACCACCCGACCCCCCTGTCAATGGGGCAATAATAGTGCTCGTCTGGTTTCCGGCACTACCTCCCCGTCCCCCTGCAGTGGCAGTGGCCAGCCCAGCCAGCACTGAATTGCTGCCCGAGTTTCCAGCAGTGCCTCCAGCACCCACTGTCACCGCATAACTTGCGGCACTGGCCGATACTTGTGTTGCCCAGATCAACCCACCAGCACCACCACCGCCTGCGCGGGCGTTGTTGTGACTGGAATTGCCACCTCCACCCCCACCAGCCACAACCAGATAATCGATGAAGGTCAACCACGGTGGGCGCTGGAAACCAGTTGCATTACTCGCCGTGAACACATGCACCCAGTACCAGTTGTTCTGATTGGTATCAAAATGATCGTAGAGTGCATTTCCCCCCGTTCCTGTGAGTCTCACATGTACCGGTCCCAGACTTTCCACCGGGGTTTGCGCCCATGTCTTGTCAGGGAAAGCCACACAACATAGTAGCAACAGAAACAAGTACCTCATGATCACACTGTGAGGTTTATTGGAACTTGACAGCGCATAGGACTGCGCGTAGGCCTGTCTCACGCATGTTTCTGCATTGTGTCCTCTCCAGTCATGCATTATTTTTCATGCCTCGTCGCCCATCCCGATTACAACCACCCGATTATTGCACGAGCTTTTATCCAGCAAGGCTGATCCGCCTGGAGCGGCATGGAAGGCCCTCGCTACGGTAGAGGTATGAAATATCCGCGCTGGCTGATTTCCTTGATAATCCTCGCTACACATAGTTGCAAAAATTCCTGATTCCATCACAATGTGCCTACATTTTCAGCTTAACTTCCATCAGCCCAGGAGCCATACGTGGAGACAATCGAGTATAAAGTCATCACCTCCAACACCCCCAGCTTCGCCAACCGCGAAAAAATGCAGAAAGTTCTCGCCGAGGAAGCTCAGGCTGGTTGGCAGCTGGTGGAGAAATTGGATAACTACAAGATTCGCGTTTGCCGCGACATCAGCGCCCGTGCCAATGATGACAAGTGTGCCATTGATCCCTACCGCACCGAGGTGGGCGTGAACCAGGTGGTTTACCTGGGAGTGGCGGCGGCGGTGACGGTGCTGGTGATCTGGTTGATCATTCAGGCGGCTGCCATGTCGGTGTAATGCCTTCATGATTAGCTGGCTCATTACCTGGCCCTCACTTGAATGGTGCGTCTGACCGCGCCGCATGAGCCTGTGCTTCTGAGGGTGTAGTATGTACTGTCGTCCACTTCCGTGGTTTCGCACACCAATTGCGCGCTGCAACCCGCCAGACCCTGCTCCGTGAATGGCCCGACCACCAGTGGCGGTCCAGGCAGCAAGCCTGGACAGGCGCCGGTTTCCGGATCCACGGGCGGAAAAGTCTGATTCAGGCCCAACTGAATGCCTGACTCCGCCGCGTAAAATGCCCGGATCAACAATAGCTCCTCTCCCGCAGACTGCGCATTGCTCTCTACCAGCTGATTGATGGCCACCGCCAGGAATGCCATCACCGTGATCACAAAAATAGCAGTCGGCAAGCCCAGGCCACGCTGGCTGCGACAAAGCCTCGGCAACTGCTGCGCACGCTCACCGACACTCCTGCCGATGGATCGACGCCGGATATTCCCCGGCACGCTCCTGTTTGTCATCGATTCAGGGCACACTTTGCAACATCACCTCATGGTTCATCTGGATCGATTCACTGCCATTGCTCACTGTCAATTGCATTTGCACGATGCCGTTGCGCCTGCGGCTGGCCGCCAGGAAGTTGAAGCTGGCCGCGGTAATACTGTCGCCCACCAAGGCCCTGCCGCTGGCGGTGGAATCCGGAAACCCCGCCTCGCCGGGAAAAGGTTGTGTGACCGAATAGGCGTAGTTGGCATAGCGATAAAGATTGGTGCCATGCAGGCAGAAGCTCACTGGGCCGGAAACCAGGAACACCCGTTCAAAAGGTGAGCGCTTGGCAAACACATGACTCGCCATTTCGACCCGCGACAGCCCGCCGCCCAGATCCACGACATTGGTCACCACCGCGCGCGCGCCCTTGCTGCCATCATAGACAGCCTCGGTGTTATGTGGATAGATCACCGCATATAAGTCCAGCGCCAGATCGGGCGCGGGCATGAAGCTGGCTACCTCGAATTCCTCGGTGGCATCCTCCGGCTCGAAAGGCGGATGAATGAAGCCAGTGCCGGTCATGTAACTGCTGGCCGCCAACACCGGCAC